>JBHAET010000103.1:0-2990 GCA_041855705.1 Neisseriaceae bacterium | reverse complement strand
GGCTGGCGGCCGGCGGTGGCGCAGGGCAGCTTCCACCTCGGCACAACGGGCGGCGGCCGTGTCGGCATCCCAGTCGGGCCACAGGCCGGCATGCACCAACAGCTGCTGTTCGTTGCGGATCAGCAACGGTTGCAGGCGCAGCCAGTCGATCAGGGTCAGCCGGTCCGGCGCGTTGAGAATGTCGGTCACGGTATCGCTTTTTTTCAGCCGGCCGTAGCCGTGGGCAATCGCAATCAGATTCAGGTCGTGATTGCCGAGCACGGTTTGCATGCAGTGCTCGTGGCGGCGTACGAAGCGCAAGGTGGCCAGCGACTGCGGGCCGCGGTTGACCAAGTCGCCGGTCAGCCACAGGGTGTCGCGGCCGGGGTTGAAGCCGATTTCGGCCAGCAGGGCCTGAAACGGTGCCAGACAGCCTTGCAGGTCGCCGATGGCGTAGTGGGCCATAACGGGGTTTCATCCATGAAAAAAGGGCGTCTGCACGCCCTTGGAGGGTGACCGGTGATCAGTCGTTGAGTACCAGAATGCCTTCGGCTTCCACCGCAACGCCTTTGGGCAGGCTGGCGACGCCGATGGCGGCACGGGCCGGGTAAGGGGCATCGAAGTATTCGGCCATGATTTGGTTGAAAGTGGCGAAATTGGCCAGATCGGTCAGGTAGGCGTTGATTTTGACAATGTCGTTCAACTCGCCGCCGGCTGCTTCCACCACGGCGCGCAGGTTTTTGAACACCTGGTGGGTTTGGGCGGCAAAATCGCCGTCCACCACTTCCATGGTCTCCGGAACCAGCGGAATCTGGCCGGACAGGTACACGGTGTTGCCGGCACGCACCGCCTGCGAGTAGGCGCCGATGGCGGCCGGGGCTTTGTCGGTGTGGATGATCGCTTTGTGAGCCATATCAAAACTCCTGAAGAATAATCATAAAAACAACTGCAACAAATCATTGAGAAAACGCCGGCCCAGCGGGGTGGGCTGCAAGCGGCGCGGATCGGCATCGAGCAGGCCGCGGGCAACCGCCTGTTGCAGCGGCCGGGCAATCTGAGCCAGGCTCAAACCGGTGCGTTCGGCAAACCAGTGGCTGGGCACCCCTTCGCTCAGGCGCAGCGCATTCATCATGAATTCAAACGGCAAATCGGCCGCCGCCACCGCTTGGTACTGGATGGCCTGCGCCGGATCGCCGTGCATGGCCGCCAGATAATCCTTGGGGTGGCGGCTGCGGGTGCTGCGCACCACGCCGTGGTGGCTGCTGATTTTACCATGCGCGCCGGCGCCGATGCCGATGTAGTCGCCAAATTGCCAGTAATTCAGATTGTGGCGGCATGATGCGCCGTCACGGGCGAAGGCGCTGGTTTCGTAATGCCGCAGTCCGGCAGCGGTCAGGGCGGCATGCACCGCGGTTTCGATGTCCAGTGCCGCATCTTCGGCCGGTAGTCCTGGCGGCGGGCTGTGGCCAAACGGGGTATTCGGTTCCATGGTCAGGTGGTAGGCGCTGATGTGTGTGACGCCGGCATCCAGCGCGGTGTGCACATCGGCCAAGGCTGCCTGAACGTCTTGCTGCGGCAGGGCGTACATCAAATCCACATTCACCCGTTCAAAAGTGGCCATCGCCAGTTCAATGGCGGCCAGGGCTTCGTCGCGACGGTGGATGCGGCCCAAGGCCGCCAGATGCCGGTTGTCGAAACTCTGCACGCCGATCGACAGGCGGGTGACGCCGGCGGCGGCATAGGCCCGGAAGCGCTCGCGTTCAAACGTGCCCGGATTGGCTTCCATGGTGATTTCCGCTCCCGGCTGCAGGCGCACCAGTGCCCGGATGCCGCCCAGCAGGCGGTCGATGGCGGCGGCGGAAAACACGCTGGGTGTGCCGCCGCCGATGAACACGGTTTCCACCGGCCGGTTCCAGACATGTGGCAGTTCGTGCGTCAGGTCGCGCAGCAAGGCATCGACATAGGCGTTTTCATCGCTGTCCGCTTTCAGGGTGTGCGAATTGAAATCGCAGTACGGACATTTGCGGACGCACCACGGAATGTGCACGTAGAGGGACAGCGGCGGCAGGGCGGTGAGGGGGGCGGGCTTCATGGCGAATCGGTTACCGGCAGCGCGGCGGTTTCAGGCAGCCTGTGCCGCCAGGCGGCGCAGCAATTCGGCCACCGCCTGTGCGCGGTGGCTGAGGCGGTTTTTGGTGTCTGGTGTCAGTTCGGCAGCGGTTTGTCCCTGTTGGGGCAGGTAAAAATGCGGGTCGTAGCCAAAACCATGACTGCCGGCCGCCGTATCTTGCCATAGACCGTGCCAGCGGCCTTCGGCAATCAGCGGGGTCGGATCATCGGCATGGCGCACCAGCACCAGCAGGCAGACGTAATACACCGAACGGTCGGCATGGCCGGCCAATGCCGCAGTCAGCCGCGCATTGTTGCGGGCATCCGATTTGGGTTCGCCGGCATAGCGGGCCGACAGCACGCCGGGTGCCCCGCCCAATGCCGGCGCACAGATGCCGGAGTCGTCCGCCAGTGCCGGCAGGCCGCTGATGCGGCTGGCATGCCGCGCCTTGGCCAGCGCGTTTTCGACAAAGGTGTGGTAAGGCTCGGGACAATCGGGCACCGCAAAGTCGGCCTGTGCCCGCACCGCAATGCCCAACGGTGCCAGCAGGGTTTGGAATTCGGCCAGCTTGCCGGCGTTGTTGCTGGCCAGAACCAGAGTGTTCATGTGGCGTCCTTTTCGGATTGGAGCCGCCGTGCGCTGCGGCGCATGCGCTCGCGCAAAAACAAGGCCAGCGAACCCATCTGGCCGATGACGCTGGCAAAAGCCAGCAAAAAGCAGCCGATGGCGGCGCCTTTGTTGGTTGCAGCCCAGAAATGGCCACCCAGGGCCACCAGGCCGACAAACATCAGCGAAAAAGAAACCACCAGCAATAAATACAAACGGATCGGACTCATATCGGGAACCGGGGAAAGGGTGCATTGCACGCGCGCATGCCAGCGCAGCGCATGGGCGCTTTTTT
>JBHAET010000102.1:0-4630 GCA_041855705.1 Neisseriaceae bacterium | reverse complement strand
TAACCGATTTGTACAGTTTAAGTTTGGCGGCCATAGCGAGTTGGTCCCACGCCTTCCCATCCCGAACAGGACCGTGAAACGACTCAGCGCCGATGATAGTACGGATGCCCGTGTGAAAGTAGGTCACCGCCAAACACCCATACCAAGCCCCCGCTGATGCGGGGGCTTTTTACTGCCAAGCACAATAACAGTGAAGCTTTGAGGCTGCCTGAAAAGCGGCTGAATGATGTGCTGATGAACAAAGGTGTCGTATTTTGACAACGATTTTTTGTTTTTGTTTGAATGAAGCGATGGGGTAAATGAGTAGTGCCCTGAATCATGCTCTAGTCATTTTCTTTAAAACCAAATCAAAAAAAATGATGCAGAATGATTGTCACCGCAGTTTGCTCGTTTTATGCTGGCATCGTACTTTATGGTGAAGTACCTTGGAAACCGTCATGAGGAGCATGATCATGAAAAAGTTCTTGTTCTTGGTGTTTTCATTGTTCAGCCTGTCCTGGGCGTTGGCCGCGGTAAACATCAATACCGCCAGCGTGCAGGAGTTGCAGAGTCTGCCCAATATCGGGCCGGCCAAAGCTCAGGCCATTGTGGATTACCGTACTGAGCATGGCCCATTCAAGTCGATTGAGGACATCCGTAAAGTCAAAGGCATCGGTCAGGCAACCTTTGACAAGTTAAAAGATGAAATCAGTGTGGGTGGCAGTGGGACACCCGCCAAGCCGGCTCAAGCCAAGCCTGCCACACAGGCAAAACCGGCAAGCCCTTAGATGTGGCTTTCTGCACGGATTACCCGAATTTTCCCTAAGGGATGCAAGGTCTGGATGACCTGCAAAACAGGCACACGGTCGCAACCGTGTGCCTGTTTTTGTGGGTTCGTTCATTTGACTGTATTTCAGGCTGCCTGAACCGGTATAATGCCGGTTGTTTTCAGTTTGGTGCCGAGTGCGGTGCCGTGATCGGAGAAGTGCATGACTGCAATTATTGATATTTTTGCACGTGAGATTCTGGACTCGCGTGGTAATCCGACCGTGGAATGCGATGTGTTGCTGGAGTCGGGTGTCATGGGCCGGGCAGCAGTGCCTTCCGGTGCTTCAACCGGTGAGAAAGAGGCGCTGGAACTGCGTGATGGCGACGCCGGCCGTTATTTGGGCAAAGGGGTTTTGCAGGCGGTGGCCAATGTCAACAATGAAATTGCCCAGGCATTGATCGGTCTGGATGCCAGTGAACAAAGCCATATTGATCAGGTGATGATTGATTTGGACGGCACCGACAACAAGGGTCGTTTGGGTGCCAATGCCATGTTGGCGGTGTCGATGGCCGTGGCGCGCGCGGCAGCGGAAGATGCCGGTTTGCCGCTGTACCGTTATTTGGGCGGTGCCGGGCCAATGGCCATGCCGGTGCCGATGATGAATGTGATCAACGGTGGTGCCCATGCCAACAACAGTCTGGACATTCAGGAATTCATGATCATGCCGGTGGGCGTGGCATCGTTTGCCGAAGCCCTGCGTTGCGGTGCCGAGATTTTCCACCAGCTGAAAAAATTGTGCGACAGCAAGGGTTATTCGACCACGGTGGGTGATGAAGGTGGTTTTGCCCCCAACCTGGCCAGTCATGAAGAGGCCATCCGTTTGATTCTGGAGGCGGTCTCGGCAGCGGGCTACACCGCCGGTGAGGATGTGGTGCTGGCCCTGGATTGCGCTTCCAGCGAATTTTACAAAGACGGCCAATACCATTTGAGCGCCGAAGGCTTGGCGTTGAGCAGTGCCGAATTTGTCGATTATCTTGCCCGCTTGGTTGATGCCTACCCGATTGTTTCGATTGAAGACGGCATGAGCGAACATGATTGGCAGGGTTGGAAATTGCTGACCCAGCGCCTGGGCCAGAAAGTGCAATTGGTGGGTGATGATTTGTTTGTCACCAATCCGGCGATCTTGGCGCAGGGCATTGAGCAAGGACTGGCCAATGCGCTGCTGGTCAAAGTCAATCAAATCGGTACCTTGAGCGAAACCTTGCAGGCAGTGGATTTGGCCAAGCGCAACCGTTATACCAGTGTGATGAGCCACCGTTCGGGTGAGACCGAGGACAGCACGATTGCCGATTTGGCAGTGGCCACCAATTGCATGCAGATCAAGACTGGTTCCCTGTCGCGCTCAGACCGCATGGCCAAATACAACCAGCTGTTGCGGATTGAGGAAGAGCTGGGTGCTGCAGCCCATTACCCCGGTAAAAAAGCGTTTTACCAATTGGGTTAAAGGTGTTGCGCCATGAAATGGGTCAGTTGTGTGCTGTTGGCAGCTTTGCTGTGGTTTCAGCACAGTTTGTGGCTGGGCAAGGGCGGTTGGCGTGATATGGGGCAATTGGAAAGCGGTTTGCAAACCCAGTTGCAGCATAATCAGCAACTGGCGCACCGCAACCGGGCGCTGGCGGCCGAAGTGCAGGATTTGAGCCGCGGTGAGGATGCGATTGCCGAAATTGCCCGGGTCGAACTCGGTTATATTCAGGACGGCGAAATCTATTACCGTTTTGTGCCCCGCTGATCCCAACGGACATTCACCTATTAGGCTGCCTGAAAGCTTCTGTATTGATACCGGGGCTTTCAGGCAGCCTTTTTTTGCCGGAAGAGGGCCGGTTTGAATGCACCGCAGGTGGGTATTTCACAAAGGTCCCAACCCGGTGGCGGAATGGCAGCCAAATGGTTCTTAGCAAATAACCAAGCATTATTTCCGCTTTGCCCGGGGTTTGGATACAGTGGCGGCTGTTTTTTTCAAGCGTCACCGTCATGTTGCTCAAATCCCCTTCGGTTTTGCCCGGTTTCAAACTCAGCTTGGGCATCAGTGTGCTGACTTTGTCACTGATGGTTTTGCTGCCGTTTGCCATGTTGGTGCTCACCGTCTCCGGCATGGGCTGGCGCGAATTTATCGATACCATTGGCGAGCCGCGCACCCTGGCGGCGGTTGGTCTGACACTGCGGGTGTCGTTGTATGCCATGCTCACCAATGTGGTGTTTGGCACGCTGGTGGCCTGGGTGTTGGTGCGCTATCAGTTTTGGGGCAAGGGACTGGTCAATGCACTGGTGGATTTGCCGTTTGCCTTGCCCACCGCGGTGACCGGGGTGGCGTTGGCCACCCTGTATGCGCCCAATGGCTGGCTGGGGCGCTGGTTTGCGCCGGAGAGCTGGCTGGGCCTGATTTTGGGCAGCATTTTTGGCATGGAAACCTTTCAGATTGCATTTACGCCAAAAGGCATCTGGATCGCACTGGTGGTGGTCAGTCTGCCGTTTGTGGTGCGTGCGGTACAGCCGGTACTGGAAGAGTTGTCGCCGGAATATGAAGAAGCGGCAGCTACTTTGGGTGCCAATCGCTGGACGGTATGGTACCGGGTGCTGTTGCCGGAGATGCTACCGGCCTTGGTGACCGGTGCCGGCATGGCGTTTGCCCGTGCCACCGGCGAATACGGGTCGGTGATTTTCATCGCCGGCAATATTCCGTTGCAGTCGGAAATCCTGCCCTTGATCATTGCCAGCAAATTCGAGCTGTTCGACATTGCCGGTGCATCGGCGGTGGCATTGTTCATGTTGCTGATTTCGTTTTCGATCCTGTTGCTGCTCAACATCTGGCAGTGGCGTCTGAGCCGCCGTGCTGCGGGGAGAAGCTGAATGAGTACCGCCAAAACCAACCCCTTGCTCAGCGAGCCGCGCTGGGTGCGCCGCAGCCTGATTGCCGTGGCACTGGCATTTTTGGGCGTGATGCTGGTACTGCCCTTGGTTTCGGTGTTCTGGCATGCACTGGAGCGCGGTTTGGCGTTGTATTGGGCGTCGCTGCACGAGCCGGACGCGGTGTCGGCCATCCGTTTAACCTTGCTGATTGCCGCGATTGTGGTGCCGATCAATGCGGTGCTGGGCATTGCCATGGCCTGGTTGCTGACCCGTTTTGATTTTCGCGGCAAACAGCTGTTCACCACCTTGCTGGATTTGCCGTTTTCGGTGTCGCCGGTGGTGGCCGGTCTGATGTTCGTGTTGCTGTTTGGTGCCCACAGTGTGATGGGGGGCTGGCTGGAAGCCCGCAACATCCAGATTATTTTTGCGGTGCCCGGCATGGTGCTGGCCACGCTGTTTGTCACGTTTCCGTTTGTGGCGCGCGAATTGATTCCGCTGATGCAGGCGCAGGGCGACAGTGAAGAACAGGCGGCGCTGATCTTGGGCGCCTCCGGCTGGCAAATGTTCTGGCGGGTGACCTTGCCCAACATCAAATGGGCCTTGCTCTACGGCATCATCCTCACCAATGCCCGTGCCATGGGTGAATTCGGTGCAGTGAGCATGGTTTCCGGCAATATTCGCGGCCAGACCAACACCATGCCGTTGCAGGTGGAAATTCTGTACAACGAATACCAGTTTGTCGGCGCGTTTGCCCTGTCCAGCCTGCTGGCACTATTGGCACTGCTGACCCTGTTGCTGCAAAACCTGTTGAACTGGCGCCAGCAAAAATTGCTGGCTGCTGCCCGGCGCGATCTGCCCTGATTGTTGCCGTACCCAACGAAAGAATTTGTCATGAGTATTCGGATCGAACAGCTGAACAAGCACTTTGGTGCATTTCACGCCCTCAAGGACATTAATCTCACCGTGCCCACCGGC
>JBHAET010000101.1:0-2662 GCA_041855705.1 Neisseriaceae bacterium | reverse complement strand
GCGGCAGTCGGCTCGGTAAAGAGGGCAATTTCTTCCACTTTCTGGCGGCCCAGGCACAATAACGATCCCTGCGGGCCGGACTGCACCTGTTGTGCACCCTGCTCCGTACGCTCAAACACCGCCACCGGCACATCTCGGCCGCCGGCATTGATTTCGGCCTTGTCCCCCTTGCGGTACAAGCCGGCGTCCACCAACACATCCATTTGCTTCAACGCCTGTTTGTTGATGCGATCACCCTGGGCATTGCGCTCAACAATGCGGATCACCGGATCACCCAACATGCCGTTGATCGGCGCATCCGCTGCCTGGCTGCCGTCACCTGCCACCGCCACCGGCAAACACACTTTTTCCTGGGCCGCAAACCGGTTGATGGCCTGTTCGAAATTGTCTTTATTGGCCGCCTGTTTGCCGCCGCCGCAAGCGGCCAGCACCAAAGCAACAGCGGTCAGCGCCGCGTATTGAACCTGTTTCATAAGGTCATCCTTTCTTCAATCGCTAAAATCGGATTGCGGCAAGCATACTGCCGGCAACAACAATTGGCAATGGTCATCGTGCGCTTTCGACACGCAGCGGCTATAATGCGCCTCATTTGAAAGGATGGCGACATGACCCGCATTTACGGCATTGCCAATTGCAGCACCGTGAAAAAAGCCCGCAACTGGCTGGAACAGCAGCAAATCGACGCCGAATTCATCGACTTCAAGAAAACACCTCCCAGTCTCGAGCTGCTGGCGCAATGGCACCGGCAGCTGCCGATCTCGGTGCTGCTCAACCGCAAAGGCACCACATGGCGCCAACTGACCCCGCAACAGCAAGCCGCGGCGGCCGACGAAACGGCGGCACTGGCCCTGCTGCAGGCACACCCTTCGTTAATCAAACGGCCGGTCATCGAACATAAGGGCAGCTTGCTGACCGGTTTTGATGCCGATGCTTGGTCACGTCTGTTTGCTTTGCCGCAGGAGCCGGCATGAGCCAGACCATCATGATGGCCGACCTGCATTTGTCGGAGCACACCCCGGATCTGAACACCCTGTTTGCAGGCTGCCTGAAACAATGGCGGGGCCGCATTGACGCCCTCTATTTGCTGGGCGATGTATTCGACGCCTGGGTGGGCGATGACGATGACAGCGATTTCATTCGCCACATCAAATCCTTGCTGGCCGAATTTACCCGCCACACCCCGGTGTATTTCGTGCACGGCAACCGCGATTTTCTGATCGGCGCCGACTTTGCCCGCGACACCGGCATCACCCTGCTGCCGGCCAGCAGTCTGGTTCGCTTGTACGGACATGATTATGTGTTGGCACACGGCGACGAATTGTGCACCGACGATTTGCCCTACCAGCAGTTTCGCCAGCAGTCACGCCATCCGCAATGGCAAGCAACGGTTTTGGCCAAGCCTTTGGCCGAGCGCCGGCTGTTGGCCGGCCAAATCCGGCAAATGAGCGAAACCCGCAAAAACGACATTGGCAAGGCTGAAATTTCCGATGCCACCGAAGCCGGCATCCAGGCCCTGATGGCCGACTATGCCGCCAAACCGATGCCGACCCTGATTCACGGCCACACCCACCGTCCGGCACAGCACCAGCACCATACCGCCGAGGGCCTGCCCTTTATCCGTTATGTGTTGCCAGACTGGTATGCCGGCCACGGCGGCTATTTGCTGATTGACAGCGAACACGGCCCCAGTTGCCAAACACTCGGCCCTGCCGCCTGATTTCTCATTCCTTTTTGCTCCCGGAGTCACTGTCCCCATGAAAGCCAGCCAGTTTTTCATTTCCACCCTCAAAGAAGCCCCTGCCGAAGCCGTGCTGCCCAGCCACCAGCTGATGATACGGGCCGGCCTGATCAAAGCCGCCGCCTCCGGTTTGTACACCTGGATGCCGATGGGTTTGCGCGTGTTGCGCAAAGTGGAGAACATCGTGCGCGAAGAGATGAACCGTGCCGGCGCGGTGGAATTGCTGATGCCGGTGGTGCAACCGGCCGAATTGTGGCAGGAATCCGGCCGCTGGGAGTTTTACGGCAAAGAACTGTTGCGCATCAAAGACCGGCATGAGCGCGATTTCTGCATGGGGCCGACTTGTGAAGAAGTGATTACCGACATCGTGCGCAAGGAAATCACCAGCTACAAACAGCTACCAAAAAACTTCTACCACATCAACACCAAATTCCGCGACGAAGTGCGCCCGCGTTTCGGCGTGATGCGCGCCCGCGAATTCGTGATGAAAGACGCCTATTCGTTCCACGCCGATTACGAATCGCTGGTACGCGACGGTTATCAACCGATGTACGACGCCTATTGCCGCATTTTCGACCGCCTGGGCCTGAACTACCGCCCGGTTGCCGCCGATACCGGCAGCATTGGCGGCACCGGCTCGCACGAATTCCAGGTACTGGCCGACAGCGGCGAGGACGTGATTGCCTACAGCGACACATCCGATTATGCCGCCAACGTCGAACTGGCCGCCACCCTGCCGCAAACCGGCGAGCGCGCCGCCGCCACAGAAACCCTCACCAAAGTGCACACACCCGATGTGAAAACCATCGCCGCGCTGGTGTCATTCTTGAACATCCCCATTGAGCGCACACTGAAATCCATCGTGGTGGAAGGCGAAGCGGAGGGCGAAATCGTGCTGCTGCTGTTGCGCGGCGACCATGAGTT
>JBHAET010000100.1:0-10855 GCA_041855705.1 Neisseriaceae bacterium | reverse complement strand
CGCGCCCACATCAGCAAAGACGAGGCGGCCTTTCGTGCCAGCCTGCCGGGGGTGAAATTGTCACAGGCGGAATATGACCTGTATCTGGATTTTGTGTACCAGTACGGCCGGACGGCATGGAGCAAGTCCAGCATGCGCCGGCAGTTGCTTGCCGGACAGCACAAAGCGGCTTGCCAGTCGCTGCTCAAATACCGCTTTGCCGGTGGCCGTGATTGCAGCATACGCAAAAACGGCTGCTATGGCGTATGGACGCGCCAGCAGGAACGGCACCGCAAGTGCATGGAGGCGAATACATGATCTGGATGTTGAAACATTGGCGGCCGCTTGCGGCGGCGCTGGTGATGCTGGCGCTGGTGATGGCTTGGCAGCTTGACCGGGCCAGACAATACCGCGCCGGCCATGCGGCGGCCACCGCCGAAATCAGCTTGGCGATGGCGGAACAGGCGGCAAAAGATGCAGAGCAGGCCAGAACGGCCAGCGTGAATTACCAATCGGCCAAAGCGGCCGCAGAACAAAAGGAGCGAGTACGTTATGCTGAAGTACAGAAAATCATCAAACAGCCCGTTTATGCTGGTGATTGCGTTGATGCTGACGGCTTGCAGCTCATCAACGCGGCCGTTGCCGATGGCGATTAAACCGCCGGCTGATTTGTCACAGCCATGCCCGCGACTGCCGGAACTGACCGGCACATCAGGGGCGGACGTGTTGCCGTGGGCCGTTGGGGTGGTGCACCAGTACAATGACTGCCGGGCACGGCATCGGGCGTTGGTTGAGGCGTGGCCGCACTAGTCGAGCATTTGCGCAATGTCGGCCATGTCCGGCCGGTAGTATAACGGGCGGGTGGTTTAATTCACGTCATTTGATATCCGACACTTGCCGGATACGTTCGCCAATCCAGCGCATCACAGGCACAGCCATGCTGTTGCCGATGGCTTTGTAGCGCTGGCCGTCTGGGCAATCTGCGGCGGATTTGCCGCGCCACGGTATGCGGGTGTGGTTGTCTGGGAAGCCCTGAAGTCGCTCACATTCAACCGGGGTCAAGCGGCGCACCTGCATGGGCGGGATGGCAACGGCGTGGCGGTCTGAAGCAGTCAGCGTGTAGGCAGTACCGTCTGCAATCACTCCCAATCCGTTACCGCCGCTTTTGCCGTCCGGTGCTTTGCTGATGATGTTGCTGTTGATGCAAATGACGTTGGTGTTGTCGCTATTTTGACAATCAAGCGAAAACGCCTTGTCTGAGGTGCAGGGGTCTTGCCGACCGTGCACGACAATCAGGTCGGTAGCGTCTTTGTGGTCGCGGGCTTTGACGGTGGAAACGGTGTGGTCAGCTATGTAATCTCCGAATCCCCGCATGCGGTACGCAAGGCCGTTTTCAGTTGCGGCGGCAACGTTTTCCTGCGCCGCTGCGCCCGCTCCAGTATTCCGTTGCAGGCTCTCGCGCTCAAAAAGTACCGCTGCGGCACGCCGCCAGCTTCCAAGACATCCGACAACGAAGACGCGGCGGCGGCGCTGGGGCACTCCGAAGTATTGAGCGTCAAGAACTCGGTAGGCGAACCCATACCCGAGTTGCCCCAGCCCTGTGAGGAAGGCGGCAAAATCCCGCCCTCCGTTTGACGACAGAACGCCGGGGACGTTTTCCCATACCAACCAGCGGGGGCGGTATCTTGCAGCAATGGCAAGATAGGTAAGCATGAGGTTGCCACGCGGGTCATCCAATCCTTTCCGCAATCCGGCGACGCTGAAAGATTGGCAGGGTGTTCCGCCGACGAGAATATCGATAGTTGCATCGGGCCACTCCTTGAATTTGGTCATGTCGCCGTGATTCGGCACGGACGGCCAACGGTGCGCCAACACCGCAGCGGGGAAAGTCTCGATTTCCGCAAACCAAGCGGGCTGCCAACCCAGCGGTTCCCAAGCCGCGGAGGCGGCTTCGATACCGCTGCAAACGCTGCCGTAGCGCATAGGTCATCTCCAATAAAAAAGCCCCGCAATGCGGGGCTGTGGGTTAAAAGGGGGGTTAAACGGCTTGCACGGCGTCGAAACGGCGCAGGCTGCCTTGGATGTGGTCTCGGCAATAGCCGTCGCTGATGTTTGGCAGTTCGCGTTCCAGCACTTCGCGGCTGGCTTTGAGGAAGGAGCCGCTTTCGTTGGCCACCGTCCACATGGTCACGGCTTTGCCGTAACCCAAGGCGCGCAGGGGTTCGTTCACTTCTTCAAGCAGGCGGCATGCCCAGTTGCAGTAGTAAACCACGGTGGCCAGCCGGGCAATTTCCATATCGTCGAAACGGGCTGCCTGCGGCTGGCGGAACACTTCGGGGGCGTCTTGGATGCTGGCCAAGAAGTTCAGCGCGGTTTGAAATTGGGTGGCGCCGATTTGCTCATAGCTGGGTACGTCCATAAAGCGGTGCAGTTTGGCATACACGGCCTGACTGGTTTCGCCGGTCCGCCCGCAGCGCTCTTTCACGGCCTTGCGGATTTGTTCGCGCTCCCATTCGGTCAGCCAGCGGTCAAGGTGCAGTTCGTAGCGGCCGGTTTGGCGGATGGCCGGGATGACTTCTTCAAAAATCCAGTCCTGAAATTTCACCGCTTCGGGTTTGTTGCTGCGGAAGATGACACGGTACAGATTGGGTTCGTTGATGAAGGTCAGTTGCTGTTTGCCGCCGCCTGTTTGCAGGCGGATTTTTTCGATGCCGCTTTCTTTTAATCTGAAATTTGTTGACTTGGTGTCACGAATTTCCAAGATTTCGGCCACGTCTTTCAGGCAAAACCATGGCTCGCCGTTTTTGATTTCGACGCGGACGGATTGGGCTACCTGAAACTGGAAAACAGAGATTTGAGTTTGCATTTTGTTACTCCTGTGAAAGGTTTAAAACCTTGCCACCTAACGCCAATTAGGGGGGCAAGGAACTGGCGGGTTGGCGTACCTGTCACAGGGCAGGCGCATCTTGCGATGCCCCGCCAGTCTTGCCCATTGGCAAAAGGGGTGGGATTTTATCCCCCCCCTTTGGGGTAACTGTATGCAATAAAAAAACCGCAATGCGGCAATTTGATTGCCTGTGAAAGAAACAGGACGCCAATCCTGCACCGCTGATTGAAACGGCAGGGGCATAGTAACCTGTTTGCTTTCGCTTGGCAATAAAAAAGCCGCTGATGCGGCTAGTATTCCGTGGCCAGTTTTTGCAGGTGGCGGGCCAATGTTTTGAAGTCGATTTGCCCTGCGGCTACGGCAACCATGGTGTCGTCCAGCCCGGTATCGGGCGGGATGCTGACGCCTTGCAAATCAAGGTAGGCCAGCATGGTAATCAGGGCGGTGCGTTTGTTGCCGTCGGGAAAGGCGTGGGCTTTGGCGATGGCAACGGCGTACAGGGCGGCAATTTCAAAGATGTCCTGTGTGTCGGCGTATTGCTGCCAGTTGTCGATGCGGGACAGGGCGCTTTCCAGTTTGGCGGTGTCTGCGCCGCCTTTCAGGCCGGCTTCGCTGCTCAATACGGCTTCGTGGATGGCAAGCACCAGTTCGCTGCTGATCATTTGTCGGCCAGGGCTTTGATTTCTTTGGCGTGGCTTTGCATGACGCGGCGGACGGCGGCCAAGGTAACGCGTTTGCCGGGCTGGCCTTGCAGTTGCATGGGAACGGGGCGGGTGTTGGCGATGGGTGGTTGTTGCATAGTGTGCCTTTCGTTTTGGCTGTATTGTGGCGGGTTTGCTTTCGCTTGGCAATATGGCCGCTTTCACGCAGCCTGCGCGTGTTTCACGTCAATATCAATCAGCCGCTGCCGGAAGCGCTTAAAGTCAATCAGCGTCAGGCCGGTGTGGTTTTCAAACGGTATCAGCCATTTCTCCACCATCTCGCGAATCATGCCTTGCAGGGTCTCCGGTTGCCCGTATGGCTGCCAGACGGGTTTGCGCAGGTCGGGTATGGCCTGCGGCTCGTCCACGTCCTGAAAGCACTCGGCGATGCGGTACAGGCACCAGGCGGCTTCCAGAATGCCGGTGCGCAGTTCGGGCATTTTGATGCCGTATTTTTTTGCCAAATCACGCAGCGATTCGCCACGGATAACGGCGTTCAAGCCTTCGTAATGCTCGCGCGGGCGCTCGAACAGGCCGGTGGTGTACAGGGCTACCTGAACGCTGGCGCAGTATTTGGCGACGGCGTCCACGGTGCGGGCGGGTATGAATGCGGCGTAGGCGGCGGCGTATTTGATGAGGATGCGCAGCGGGCGCAGCAGGATGCGGCGTTGGTTGGGGCTTAAATCCTCTTTCTCTCGGCTCTGCTCCAGGCAGTGCTGGGCGGCGTTGGCGGCGGCGCTCAAGCCGTAGTCGGCATAGATGCCGGCCACGCAGCGCATGGCGCGGATGAGTTTTTCAAACACGGTTACGGCGGGGGTGTGGTGGCCGTACACCAGTTCGCCGTAGGCCAGCCAGCTGCGGATTTCGTCGGTAACGGCGCTGTCGCGGCCGCAGGGCTGCCCCTGCCGCAGGTCGCGGCGGTTGCAGTGCTGCTGATATTCGATGTTGGCGCGGCGGTTGCGGTCGCCCTGTATTTTGCCGGTGCCGATCTGCTGTTTGGCTTGGCGGGCGATTTTGGCGGCGGCTTTGGCCTGTTTTTTGGCGGCCATGATTTGGGAGGCGGTGGGCATGGGCGGCTCCGTGGTTTGGGCGGCACGCGGCCGCCGGGGGTTAATACTGAATTTTGAGATGCGGCACGTCGCCGTTTTGCAGCCGCAGCAAAAATGCTTGGGCAGCTTTTTCCGGAATGCCGCAATCCAGCATCACGGAGTACACCTCGCGGTTGATGGTGCGGCGGTGTTCGATGTCGGCAGCACGGGCGGCTTCCGCTTCCTCTTGCGCGCGCCGTTCTGCTTCGATGCGCCGGCGTTCCGCTTCGGCTGCCGCAGCTTTTTCCTGCTCGATACGCGCCAATGCGGCCTGTTTTTCCTGTTCGGCGCGGATGGCTTGCTGCTCGGCTTCCCATTTGGCGCGGTTGGCGGCTTCCTGTTCGGCGCGGGCTTTGGCCTCGGCTTCTGCTTTGGCACGTTCTGCGGCTGCGGCGGCGATGCGGGCGTCACGCTCGGCTTGTTCCCGCGCTTCCTGCTCTGCTTTCAGCCGGGCGATTTCTGCTTGCTGTGCTTCGCGTTGCTCTGCGGCGGCGATGTGCTCTTGCAGCCGTGATGATGCTTCGGCTGCGGCGGCGCGGACGTCGCTGTTTTCGTGTTGCAGGTAGGGCGGCAGCAGTTCGTCGCGCCGATATTTCAGACGCTCTGACCCGATTAGTTGCCCGTTTTCGCTGGCCTGTCCGATGGATTCGATCTGAGCCAGCAGCCGGTCAATTTCTGCCTGCTTTTCGGCTTCGGCGGCTTCCCAGTCGGTTACCGGTCGGCGGATTTGCTCTTGCAGTTCGCCCAGTTGGTCGCGTACGGCCTTGCGGTTGTCGTCCACGATTTTGATTTTGGCTTTGGCTTCGGCCACCAAATCTTTGCCGGTGCCGTCGATGGCGGTTTTGGCTTTGGCTACGGCGTAGGCAATGGATGCCAGCTGCTTGCGGTTGGCGGCTTTGTCCATATCGGTGCCGGCTTCGGCAGCTTGGTTTTGGGCCTGCTCGCAGATTTGGCGGATGATGGATGCCATGCCGTCGGGTTGCGAAAAAGCCGCCATGTAGGCGGCCTGTTGGACTTCTACGCCCTGATACAGGGCGATGGCGGTGTTGTCGGTCATAACAGCAATTCTCCTTCTTGTGCGTTGTCCTGTTCGGCGTGGTGGACTTCGCCGGTTTCGAGGTCGATGATGGGCTGGGGCGGCTCGGAATTTTGAGCCTCTGGCTCGCCGTCCAGTCCTTTAGCTTCTTCGGTGACGTTTTTGATTTCTTGGCGCAGGGTTTCGGTGGTGACGCCGACTACTTCGCCGCTGGGAGTGATGTCGATGATGTCGGCAACTTCTTCCGCTGTTTGCAGACCCATGCTCAATTCGGGGGCATAGGCGCGCGTCCACCAGGCCCCGGCACGGTACATCAACATTTGTTGGGGGATGGTTTTCCATTTGCTGCCGTTTTTCCCGTACCAGCCTTCGGCTTTGGCAATGCCGATGGTGATGTCGGTGCCCACCAGTTTTTCGCCGCTGTCTTTCTCAATCGCCCATGCGCGGCAGCCCCAGCTATCAGTGCCCGCTTCGCCAAAAAATTCGTAGCGCAAGGCGGTGAAGCGGCCGCAGGTGTTGACGGTGGCAATCAGGAATTGGCTGCTCCAGGTGGGCTTGCCGTGTACGACAACAAGGTTTTGCATCACCATCAAGGGGTCGGCACCGATGCGGTTGGCCATGTTCAGGGCAATCACGCAGTTGGGTAGATTGCCTTGGTACTCTTTCGGCACCAGTTGGGCGGCGGCCAAGAGTTTTGCAGCCCGCTGCATCAGTTCAAACGATTGCAGGCTGCCGAAGCCCATGCGGACTTGTTCAGTGGCGGGGACGGTTTGGCGCATTTGGCCGAGGGTGACTTGCTGGGTCATGGTGTTCTCACTTTCTGAATTTGCAGGTGGGGTATTCGGGGCAGTAGCGCGGGTGGCACATCATGCTTTTGGGGTTGCCGTAGAAGTTGCCGCTGTGCACGATGGCGGCGGCCATTTGCAGGATGCCTTGGCCGTTTTCATCGCCCAACAGCACTTCGCGCGCGCCTTCGATTTGCCCAGTGCCGACACGCTGGGCGGCGTCGGTTTTTGCGGTATTTAGGCCGATGATTTCGGCGGGTGCTGTCATGGGCAGGCCGCTACCGTGTTCGGCCAATAATTCGTACACGCCCATTTGGTAGGCATGCCCGGCAGTTTTGACTTTGCCGTCTGCGCCAACTGCCGCCTTGCCGGTTTTGATGTCAGCGATACCGTAGCCGTCTTCGGTGCAGACGATGCGGTCGGTGGTGCCGGTAAGCTCCAAGCCAAGATCGGTGATTTGCAGGCCGTCACATCGGATTTCGACGGCGGCATATGTTTGGCTTGGTGCTATCTGATCGCAATATTTGCGATGCAGGGAGAGGGCAATTTTTTCCACTTCCTGCGGCTTTTCTTCATCCCAGATCACTTCTTCGTCCGGTTGGTAAATGGCGTCCACGGCCGCAGCGGCGGCTTCTTCGGCGGTGATTCCGGAACCGTCTAACGTGGACTGGTCGAATATGGCGGTGCTGGCGTGGACGGCTTTGCCCAATGTGGCCTTGCCGCTGGAGGGCAGGCGTTTGCCGTAAATGTGGGTGGCCGCCCATGATGCAGGGCAATCGAACAGGCGGCCTAAACTGCTGGCGCGAATGGTGACAAGCTGCTTCATATGACGCTCCAAAAAATAAAGCCGCCCGGTTGGCGGCTGGGTTATCGTTCCAGTTCGGCGCGGGCCAGCCAGACGAACCAGGCATCTTCGGTTTCCGCCGACTGGTAGCTGCCGTCTATGTGCTTGGCCATCGGGTAGCCTTGCCGCTTGGCCCATGCTTCAAACTCGCGGCGTTCGGTTTCGGTGTCTTTATTCATTTTGGCACTCCACAAACTCGCCGTGCTCGTTCAGGGTGTACCATACGTCAGGCTTAATACCGTTCTCGCCAACCTTGGATGCGCGGATGTGCATCAGCCCGCCATCATTGTCACGGTAGACGCAGACAATGGCACCATCAGTGCCAGCTTTTGCTTTGGATTTTTGGCCAAGCGCACAAGCGACGGCGTGTTTGCCCGATACGTCAGCCGCTGACTGGTTGCCGGTGTTGGTGGCCGCTGACCAGTCGCCGGTGTTGGTGGCCGCTGACCAGTCGCCGGTGTTGGTGGCCGCTGACCAGTTGCCGGTGTTGGTGGCCGCTGACCAGTCGCCGGTGTTGGTGGCCGCTGACCAGTTGCCGGTGTTGGTGGCCGCTGACCGGTTGCCGGTGTTGGTGGCCGCTGACCAGTCGCCGGTGTTGGTGGCCGCTGACCGGTTGCCGGTGTTGGTGGCCGCTGACTGGTTGCCGGTGTTGGTGGCCGCTGACCAGTTGCCGGTGTTGGTGGCCGCTGACCGGTTGCCGGTGTTGGTGGCCGCTGACCAGTCGCCGGTGTTGGTGGCCGCTGACCAGTCGCCGGTGTTGGTGGCCGGAGTATTGTCAAAATTGATTTTTGACAAAATACACTGAACGCCGCAGTCAATCAGTTCCGGCAGCTTAAGTTCTGCCTTGATTGCTATTTTCCCCGCTGCTATTTTGCTGTCGCCAGCCTCTTCACAGCTGATTTCGCCAGACATCTCAACAACAGCAAAACGGCTATTGGACGGAGGATAATAATCAAATACATTCAATGGGTTCTCACAAGCATGAAAACCAGACTGGCAAGCTTTGACTTTCCCGTCGTGCGTGTACGTCTGTCCAATCTCGTATTGCATGCCACGGCATTGCAGGCTTTGGTTAAAGCCTTTGTAGGCGGTAATGGGTTGCTGGGTGTTGGTGGTCATATATTTACTCCGTAGATGTGCGGGTTAGTCGGCGGGAGCCGGTTCCAGAACCACGCCGGCCATGCGCTCGGTGTCGCTCATGCTGTCGTATTGGCGGCCGATGGCTTCTGCTTGTGCGTCTGCCGCTGCTTGCCAGTGCAGCATCAGGGCGGCGGTGTCGGTGGCCTGCCGGATGGTGTCGGGGGCGCGGGTGATATAGGGGTCGGCGGCGTCCAGTGTGGGGCCGATGGCACCCAGTCCGGCAATCAATAAAAAAGCCGCCACGATGGCGGCGATGTCGGTTTTCATTGAATATCTCCGTTTGTGTTCAGATGGTGGGCATTCCACCCACCTGGCCGTGAGCGAGATACGGCTGAACCTCCAGCATCCCTATAGAGTCTGTTTAACGTGCGCCTGCTTCAGATGCTGTTTGCAGGTTCGACACGGGCAAACACTATCCGCTATTGGATAGCCGGCCACACGGCAGCCATCTCCGTGCGTGGGAAGCCCGTCTTTCCGGGCTGTCCGTGCATCGCGGGCCGTCTTTTTGGGCGGGGGAACCCGAGGCGCGGGCATCCCATGCACTGTGCGCTGTTTTATCCCACCTGCGCACTGGGGCGATGAAAAATTGCCTTGGCCGGCGGCAGGGCTAAGGGTGCTGCGGGTGGCCGGTTCCCGCTGTCGGCGGCGTCAGGTTGCGATCCTGTGCGCCGCTGTATCGTGCCATTTCTGCGAAACACCCTTAGCGCTGCCGCCGGTGTGGGTTCAGGCGGCTTTGGCGACAGTTGCCATGTGACTGACAACAAAATCAAGCGTTGTGAAATCTGCGCCAGTGCTCACCAGCAGGCGCATGGCGTTGGCCAGATCGTGAGTTTTGCCGAACATAGGCATGCGTCGGAACTGTTTGGCATCCAACTCTTCTGCCGATTCAATCAGCCATTCGTGCCACGCCAATGCTTGGTTCTCCGGGTCCTCAAACCCGTATTGCCAGTAGTAGTCTTTGCCGTTGGCGGTGGCAAAATCATATGCCTGGTCCTTTGCAATTTTTCGGCATTGTCCGGCATATTCGAGCAGTCGGCGGTTTTCCTGACGCTCTGCTTCGGCGTAGTCCGGCTCGTTGGTGTAGCCGGCCATGCCCCAATCCGGGTGCATATGGCCGATGTTGAAATTTGCGTACATGCTCTCTCTCCTGTGTTGAACCTTTAATCAAGTCGCCTCGGTGAAGCGGATTTGTTAAAAATTCAGCTGATGCCTTACGGCCTGCCGGGCCGCTCTCTCTGAACAAACGCGCCGTATTGCTTAAAGATCGGTTCGGAGTGGCTTTGTGCGTTTGCAGGCATCTACATTTTCGCTATCAGCTTATGGGGGCGTGGCTGCCTGGCCTGTACTTCGTTTGCCCACCTTCCCCAAACTCTGTTTCATGTTCAGGTCGCCGGTGTCTGTGTATTGCTTCGATGGGCGTATTATAGCAATGCTAAACAATATAGCAATAGCAATGCTTCAGATTTTTGCTATATTTATTATTTAGCATTGATATTTAACAGAAAAAACTTTGAAATTTTTTGGCGCAGGCATGAAAAAGCCGCCAGATCGGCGGCTTGACTGTTGTTTTTGGGTATTTGCAACTATATAATAGTCGCGTACAGATTAAGGATTGATATGGGCAAGGCCGATAAATTGCTGGCGCGGTTGTTGAGCCTGCCGCGCGATTTCACTTGGGATGAGCTGTTGGCCGTCATGATCAAGCACGGGTTTGAGCTGCATAAAGGCAGCGGTTCGCGGCGGAAGTTTGTGCATGAGGAGAGCGGGCTGACGGTGGCACTGCATGAGCCGCACCCGGGCAAGATTTTGAAGCGCTACCAATTGCAAGACGTGATTGACGGCTTGCGTGAAACAGGAGTGATGAACGATGAATGACTTATTGAGCTATAAAGGCTATGAAGGCACGGTGCAATACAGCAAGGAAGATGATTGCCTGCACGGGCGCGTGTTGCATATCCGTAGCGTGCTGAGCTACGGCGGGGAAACTTTGGCCGAAGTGAAGGCGATGTTTGAGGAGGCGGTGGACGAGTATCTGGCTTTGTGCGAAGAAAAGGGCTGGACGCCGGAAAAGCCTTACAAGGGCAGCCTGAATGTGCGGCTTGGCGCAGAACTGCACCGCTTGGCGGCGGCGGCGGCGGCGCGGCAGCATACTTCGTTGAACGATTTGATTGTGCAGGCGGTGGAAAAGCAGGTGCGGCCGTCTGCTTGAGCGCGGGTTGTGAAGAAGGCGGGGGCTTGGGCCCCCGCTTTTTTGTTGGCCGACGTGAAAAGAAACCGCAGATTTTTTGATCTGTCGCGGTGGATGTGTCAAAGAATCGGCGATTTTTTGATAGGTGACGTGAAAAAAACCGCCCGGATTGGGCGGCTTAAAGAAAATACCTAATCGCTGCTATTT
>JBHAET010000099.1:0-3539 GCA_041855705.1 Neisseriaceae bacterium | reverse complement strand
TGGAGCGAAACCTTGCATTGCAGTCCGGCGCCGGCACGCTATGTGCTGGAAATGCCAAGCAGCTGGCCGGGGTGGCAAAAACTGCAGCCGGGCAACCTGCTGCAACCGCCGTCGGCAACCGATCCGGGTTAGCGTATTTGGGCGAAACAGGATAAAATCGGCGTTTGCCCCTTTGCCTGATCCGGCCCCGCTTCATGGAATTCATCTCCGTCATCATCGACTTCATCCTCCACATCGACCAGCACCTGCAAACTTTGAGCGCCGAATACGGGGTGTGGATTTACGCCATTCTGTTTTTGATTGTGTTTTGTGAAACCGGCCTGGTCGTCACCCCGTTTTTGCCCGGCGATTCCTTGCTGTTTGCCGCCGGCAGTCTGGCCGCCGTTGGCGGCATGAACATTCACCTGATGGTGGTTCTGCTGCTCATGGCCGCCATCATTGGCGATGCCGTCAATTTTGCCGTGGGCAAATATTTCGGTGCCCGTCTGTTTGCCAATCCCAACTCCAGGATTTTCAAGCAAAGCTATCTGTACCGCACCCAGGCCTTCTACGCCAAACACGGTGGCAAAACCATCATCATTGCCCGCTTCATTCCAATCATCCGCACCTTCGCCCCGTTTGTGGCCGGCATGGGGCACATGGATTACAGCCGCTTTATCCGTTACAACATCATCGGCGCCCTGGCCTGGGTACTGCTGTTTTCCTACACCGGTTATTTCTTCGGCCAGATGCCGCTGGTCAAACAAAACCTGTCACTGATTCTGCTGGCCATCATCGTGTTGTCGGTACTGCCGGCGGTGGTGGAAATCCTGCGCCACCGGTTCCTGGCCAAAAAAGCAGCCGGTCGGGACGGTGCGGCATGACCCGGCTGTTTGTGTTCTGTGTCGAAGCCGAAGTGGTACGCACCCGCCACGACCCGCTGCCACCCGATTGCGGCGGTGCTTTTGTCAATGTGTATCTGGCTGCGCCCGACATCCGTACCGCACTGGATTGGGCCGAAGAAAGCCTCAGTCGCGACCACTACCGGCTACACCATCTGGAGGCCGCCTTTCTGATTGACCTGGGCGAATACGTCAAAGACCCGGAGGCCGAAGGCGAACCGGAATACGAAGACCTCCTGGAGCTGCTCGACCGCGGCGGTGTCTGGTACGGCCTGTTTCACTGTTATCCGCCGGAAGACGCACCGGAACGGCTGCATTAAACGTTTCAGGCTGCCTGAAACCATTGATTATCGGAGTTTTGCATGAGCCGCATCGCCCTGCTGCCCGACCATTTGATCAACCAGATTGCCGCCGGCGAGGTGGTGGAACGGCCGGCCAACGCGCTCAAGGAATTGCTGGAAAACAGCATTGATGCCGGCGCCCGCAACATCGACATTGCCTTGACCGGCGGCGGCATCCGCGCCGTGCACGTCACCGACAACGGCAGCGGCATGACTGCCGAAGACCTGCCGCTGGCGCTGTCGCGGCATGCGACCAGCAAAATTGCCAGTCTGACGGATTTGGAACAGGTGGCCAGCATGGGTTTTCGTGGCGAAGGCCTGGCCAGCATTGCTTCGGTCAGCCGGCTCACCCTCACCAGCCGCCCCGCCGACACGCCCCATGCCGCACAAATCAGCGCCGACGACGGCCGCCTGTCGCCGGTACGTGCCGCCGCCTTGCCGCCCGGCACCCGGGTGGAGGTGGACGAGCTGTTTTTCAACACCCCGGCCCGGCGCAAATTTCTCAAATCGGAAGCCACCGAATACGCCCACTGCCTGAGCATGACCGAACGGCTGGCACTGGCCCATCCCGACATTGCCTTCACCCTCAGCCACAATGGCAAAACCATACTCAAGCTGCCGGCGCACAGTCCCGATGAGCGGGCCGCCGCCATCATGGGCCAGGCCTTTCAGGCAGCCTCGCTGGCGGTGGACAGCGGCAACGGCCCGTTGCGCCTGCATGGCCTGATCAGCAAACCCACCTTTGCCCAAGGCAAAAGCCAGCAGCAATATCTGTTTGTCAACCGCCGCTTTGTGCGCGACAAAGTCTTGCTGCACGCCGTCAAACAGGCCTACCGCGATGTCCTGCACCAGGCAGTGACCCCGGCCTTCGTGCTGTTTCTGGAACTGCCGCCGGCCGAGGTGGATGTCAACGTCCATCCGAGCAAAACCGAAGTACGCTTCCGCCACAGCCAGGCAGTACACCAACTGGTGTTTCACACACTCAACCGCACCCTGGCGGCCACCGATGCCACACAAACCGAATCGGTGTCCGAAGCCGGCAGCCTGTTGCGCGAACTGGTGGCCGCCTCGGCCACCACACCGCCCCCGCCCCGTGCCCACCAGCCGTCACCGGCGACCTACACGCCGCACACCGTCCCGCTGCAACGGGGCCTGAGTTTGCGTGAAAGCCAATCGGCGCTGAACACCTATGCCGAACTCTACCGGCCCGATGCGCCGGCCAGCACCGACGCATCGGCTGATGCCGAACTGAGTGCCCTGGAAATGCTGCACGGTATTGATGCACCCACCGCAAGCGCCGATACGGCCGCCGAAGTACCGCCTTTGGGCTATGCGCTGGCCCAATTGTTGGGCATCTACATCTTGGCCCAAGGCCAGGACAGTCTGCTGCTGGTGGACATGCATGCCGCCGCCGAGCGGGTGAATTATGAAAAAATGAAAGCCCAGCGCGCTGCACATGGCCGCCTGGCCAGCCAGGCCTTGCTGATTCCGCAGCATTTTCCTGCCAGTCATGAAGAAATGGCCACCCTGGCCGAACATGGCGATGCTTTGGCCGGGTACGGTCTCGAACTTTCGGCACTGGGCAACAACAGCATAGCAGTGCGCGCAGTGCCGCAAATGCTGGTCAAAAGCGACTGCGTGGGTCTGGCCCGCCAGGTATTGGCCGAACTGGCGGCAACCGGCAGCAGCCGCGCTGTGGCCGAAGCCGAAAACCGCCTGCTCTCCACCATGGCCTGCCACGGTTCGGTGCGTGCCGGCCGCCAACTCACCCTGCCGGAAATGAACGCCCTGCTGCGTGACATGGAACGGACCGAACGCGCCAACCAATGCAATCACGGCCGCCCGACTTGGGTCAAACTGCGGCGGGAAGATCTGGACGCCCTGTTTCTGCGCGGCCAATAACCGGCAGAAGCCTTTGCCCTCCAGATATGGCTGCCGTTCCAGACGCAGACCACGCTGCGGGCGCAGACACAGCAGATACAAGGCCAAGCAAACGAGCAGTACCCTAGGTAGTGTAGTCAGAAAGCGTTGCGGCGGTGTTTTTGGTTAAAATCCGCACCTGCGGCGTTAAAAATGCTCGCAAGATATTCAATCTTGCTGTGCTTTTTGCCTGGCATCTGCGAATTTTTCCTCAAAAAACCGCTTCACAAGCCTTCTGACTACACTACCTAAAGAGAATAACTGACAACGCTTCAAATGTGCCGCAGATGGGCGTTTTGCCAAGGTTTCATCATCAAAAAACCGGTGTGTACCATAGCGTACACACCGGTAAACACTTTTGCGCCATCCTTATCTGGACATATTGCCCAGATTTCCG
>JBHAET010000098.1:0-7929 GCA_041855705.1 Neisseriaceae bacterium | reverse complement strand
CCCAGGCGATGTAGGCGTTCCACCACTGCCGCATCTGCGCCTGCCAATCGCCGCCCGCCTCGCCGCCCAGCACTGCGGCGGCAACAGCGGCCTTGATGTGCCAATAGGCTTGGTTGAACAGGCTTTCCTTGCTGTCGAAATAGGTAAACAGCGTGCCAGCGGCCACACCCGCCTGCTTAGCGATGTTGGCGGTGCTGGCCGACAGGCCTTGCTCGGCGATCAGCGCAATGGCGGTGTGGATCAGGGTTTGGCGCTTTTCTTCGCTCAGTGGTCTGGCCATGTTGAGCCTTTTTAATGAATGACTGGTTAGTCATTATAAGCGGAAGAAATCGCCTGTCAAGCGCTTGTGTCGACAGACGGGCAAGGGCTTTGCTGCGGCAGGGCGGGCAGTCTGAAAAGTCCAATGCAGCAGCCAAGCCAGAAGCGGCGAGCTCTCGCGGGCGGCGGCGGGTTGCTCGCCCTTGCCGTGCACCGACTCATGCAGGGCGGTTTGCTGCGCCGAAAATGAGCGAATGCGAAAGCAGTGCCGAAGTGCGCAATCTGCACCAGCGCCAAGCCGATATCGCCTTGCGCCTGTTGCGCCCGCAAGCGCCGGATTTGGTGGTGCGCCGTTTGCGCAGCCTGCGTTTTGGTTTTTATGCCGACAGCGGCTATCTGCGCCGCAGCGCGCGTGCCGACTGGCAATTTTTAACCCTGTCCACGCAAAACCCGTTAAGCCGCTGGGCGCAAGAAATGATTGGCAGTGGCGCTGGCCTGCAACGATTTCGCACTGATCAAACAAGGCACGTGCACCGGACTTGGCGTCGGCTTTCTGCCTGCCGACAGCGTGCAAGCGGCCGACGGCTTGCAGCCGGTGGCATTACAGGGCGACGGCCCGGAAGTGCGCGAAGAAGCCCTGTATCTGGTGATGCACGAAGACGTGCGCGCAGTGGCGGATTTTCTGGTAGCGGTGTTGGCGCAGGGAGAAGAAAGATAATTGCTGAAATAACAATTTCGTTATTTTCGAGCACTGTTCAAAACAATGCAGCTTTGCCATGCCGACCGGTATCTCTGACCCGCCGCCAGATTGCCCCAATCGGTTTCATGCCAAAATAAACCGAGACCTTTGCAAAACCCGCACCTGCGGCGCATGTTAAACGCTGCAGATGCGGGTTTTGACCCAAAATATCGTCACAACACTTGCTGGCGACACACTCTCAATCATGCCGCCGTTTGACGGTTTAATCTGCCTGCAACACCGCCAGTGCCTGCATGGCGGCGGTTTTGCCTTCGTCGGTGGGGCAGACCCAGATTTCCACCCGGCTGTCGCGATGGTGAACGGGTGCCAAGCGGCCGTTGGCCTGGTGGTTGGCCGCTTCATCCAGCACCACGCCCAAATGGCCCAGGCCGGCGCACACCTGTGCCCGCAGCAAGGCATCGTTTTCGCCGATGCCGGCGGTAAACACCAGCACATCCAAACCGCCAACGCAGGCGCTCAAGGCACCCACTTCGCGGCGCACCTTATGGGCGAACAAATCGATGGCAAACGCCGCATCGGCATCGCCACCGGCCGCAGCCTGACGCAGTTGCCGCATATTGGCCGACCGGCCGGAAACCCCCAGCAGGCCGCTTTGCCGGTACAGCTTGCGCTCGATGGCAGCCGCATCCAACCCTTCGGCCAACCAGTGCAACACCACTCCGGCATCCAGATAACCGCAACGGCTGCCCATCATCAGGCCGTCCAATGCGGTAAAGCCCATGCTCATGGCCGTGCTGTGTCCGTTGACCGTGGCACAGGCACTGCTGCCATTGCCCAGATGCAGCATCAGCATGCGGCCGGCAGCACGCGGGCTGGCAGCCAGCATCTGCCGGCTGACATAGTCGTAAGACAGGCCATGAAAACCGTAACGGCGGATGCCGCGCTCGGTATCGGCCTTGGGAATGGCAAAGGTGGTTTCCAGCCGCGACAGGCCGGCATGAAACGCAGTGTCGAAGCAGGCAATTTGCGGCACATCGGCAAAGGCTGCCTGAAAGCGGGCAATGCCGGCCAAATTGTGGGGCTGGTGCAGCGGGGCCAATTTTTGCAGCGCCGTCAATTGCGCCATCACCGCCGCATCCACCCGCACCGCATGATCAAAGGCATCGCCGCCGTGTACCACCCGGTGCACGATGGCCTGCAGCGGCTGGTCAGCAAAATGCTGTTGCAGCCAGTCTTGCAAATGATACAGGGCATCCTGATGGGGATTGTCCGGATACCGGCAGCTCAGACTGCCCTGCTGGCGCAGGTCGCCGATTTGCCAATGCCATTCGGGAGCGCCACCTGGCTGCAGGCCATCCATCTGGCCACTGCCCAGCAGGGCACCGATTTCGGTGCCGTTAACCGCATACAGTGCGAATTTGCAGGAAGAAGATCCGATGTTGACAGCCAACAAACTCATGCAGGGCCTCTCATTCTGTGGTTCAGGCAGCCTTGGCACCGGCACACACCAACAGACCGCACATCAATTTTATAATAAATTAACATTTTGATACTGAATCCTGTGGATTCTTTGAATTTTTTGATTGAATTATTTTTAATTTTATTGAATAAACTTTTAGTTATATTAATTTTGTTCTGGAAGCGCCGAAAATAATCTGTATTAATAATATATTTCCGAACAAGAAACGCATGATCAACAAAACGGCTGTTTATCCCGTCGCCGGCAAGGCCTAAGATGCGTCCATCAGCAGCCACAACCCATTACCAGCTGCGGTACAGGCCGACACAATCGGCATGGATACGACTGCGCCCATCCGGTTTTGCAGCCAAACCCAATTGATCAGGAGACGATTATGAAAACCCGCATGACCACCACGCTTGCCCTTGTTTTGACCGCCACTTCCGGCCTGAGCCTGGCCAATCCGAACAGCGCCGGCACACCGGGCAGCCAGCCGCACTATACCAATCAGGCCCATGGCGAGATTCCCAATCTGATCGAGCTGCCGCAACGTCATCTGAATGCCAAAGAAGTCAGCCAACAGGTTTACGCTCACCCGGACAGCGGCTCGGCCGGCAATCTGGCACAAGACAGCGATTATCCAACCTTGCGCACCTACATCGGCAATTACTAAGCAACACCGCTGAAACGGCCGTAGCGGCCATCTGACGCCAAACAGGCTGCCTGAAGGTTTCAGGCAGCCTGTTTAACTTTCATGATTACGGCGGATTCTGGCGGTAGTGGTGCGCCACCAACTGCACCAGCAACAGCGAAGCCAGGCGGGTGTCGGTGGCATCGGCACGGCTGGTCAGCGCAATCGGCACCCGGGCACCGAGCACAATACCGGCCGAATTGGCATTGCCGAAATATTCCAGTTGCTTGGCCAGCATATTGCCGGCTTCCAGATCGGGCACCACCAGAATATCGGCCTGGCCGGCCACGGGCGATTCGATACCTTTAATTGCCACCGCCTTGGGCGAAATGGCGTTGTCAAACGCCAACGGACCATCGAGCAGACCGCCGGTAATCTGCTTGCGGTCGGCCATTTTACACAACGCAGCCGCATCAATCGTGGATTGCATGTCGGGATTGACGGTCTCCACCGCCGAGAGCAAGGCCACTTTTGGCTGCGCAACACCCAAAATGTGTGCCAAATCAATGGCGTTTTGGGTGATATCGGCCTTGTCCTGCAAACTGGGCAAAATGTTGAGGGCCGCATCGGTAATCAGGATCGGCTTGTCATAGGCCGGCAAGTCGAAATGGAAAATGTGGCTCATGCGGCGGGCGGTGCGCAACGGACGCTCGCGCAACACGGCGTGCATCAGCTCGTCGGTGTGCAGGCTGCCCTTCATCAGGGCCTCCACTTCGCCGTGGGCGGCCATGATGGCCGCCCGCTCGGCGGCGGCATGGCTGAACGGCTCGTCCACCAGCTCGAAGCTGCTGATGTCAAAGCCGTGTTCGGCGGCCACGGCTTCAATGCGCGCCCGCGGGCCGATCAGCACCGGCTCCAGCAGTTTGTGCGCCACGGCCGCCATCACCCCGTCAAGCGAAGCATGGTCGCAGGGATGAACCACGGCGCAGCGAACTGGCGACAGACCGGCGGCGCGCCGGAACAGAGCGGGCAGGCTGTTGGGAGCGGTGGCGAGTGCATTCATCAATTTTCCTTGCAGGTTAAACCCCCTTCCCGACGGAAGGGGATGGAACAAAATACGGGATGGTCAGGACTGGATCACCGCCTGCGGAACGGCAATCGCCTCGCGGCTGATTTTCTCACTGGGCGCCAGCACATTGGCCTTGCCCACCACCACTTTGTCACCGTTCTGGTTGGTGACCAGACAGTCGAGCGTGACCCATTTCTTGGCTTCGTTTTTTTCGGCCACGGTGAGGGTGGCGGTGATGGTGTCGCCAATGTAAACCGGGCGGCGGAACTGCAAATCCTGCCCCAGATAAATGGTGCCCATGCCCGGCAGCTTGGTGCCGATGACGGCCGAAATCAGGCCGGCCGACCAGATGCCGTGCATGATTACCTGTTTGAACGGGGTGCCGGCGGCATATTCGGCATCAAAGTGCGCCGGATTGGTGTCGTGGCTGACCGCGCCAAACAGGGCAATGTCTTCGGCACCCACCGTGCGGGTGATGCTGGCGCTCTGGCCGATGGTCAGCTCGTCAAACGGAATATTGCTGATCAGGTTGCTCATGGTGTTCTCCTTGTGGTCAAAATGCGGTTGCAGGCTGCCTGAAGCGTTTTCAGGCAGCCGCTACCATACCCGAATTCGCGGTGCCTGTTCAATTGCCGTCCCGTCAGGCGGTCATGTGGCAACCGGCATCGACATACAGGGTTTGGCCGGTCATGCCGCTGGCCGCATCGCTGATCAAGAATGTGTTCAGGGCCGCAATTTCATCCAGCGTCACCAGGCGCTTGAGTGCCGAAGTCTCGATGGCATGCTGCATCAATTCATCGAACTGATGAATGCCGGAAGCGGCGCGGGTGAGAATCGGACCGGGGGAAATGGCGTGCACCCGGATGTTTTGCGGGCCCAATTCCACCGCCATATAACGCACCAACGATTCCAGGGCCGCTTTGACCGGCCCCATGATGCCGTAGTTGGGCACCGCCTCGCTGGCACCCAGATAGGACATGGTCACCAGCGTACCGCCCTGGTTCATGTGCGGAGTGCACAATTTGGCCAGCCGGGCAAACGAATGGCAGGACACATCCATGGCGCGGGCAAAACCGTCGGACGACGAATTGATGGTTTTGCCGTGCAAATCCGCCAACGGCGCCCAGGCAATGGAATGCACCACAAAATCAAGGCCGCCCAGTTCATCGGCCGCCTGCGCCACCAATGCTTCCATCTGGCCGTCGGCCTCCACATCGCAGGTATGCAGGCTGATGCCCAACTCATCGGTCAGCGGCTGCACATAAGGCAATGCTTTGGTGCCGGCACAACTGGCCACCACCCGCGCCCCTTGCTGCACCGCCATGCGCGCGCAGCCGTAGGCAATGCTCAATTCATTGGCCAAGCCCACCACCAGACCGCGTTTGCCGGTTAATTGGAATACCGGATTCATGGCTCCCCCTTGTGATTGAATGGTTGTTTGCACGTGACGTATGATTTGTTGCAGTGCACAATATACTGCATTCATGTCGATCGACACAAGATGCGACACATCAAACCATATGTGTTAGCCAATAATTTAATCATTTATTGCGTCAAATTTATGACAAAAGACATAAAACACCCATAACAGCATATTTTCTATTTTGCAGTGCAAAACAAACCGCCCGTCAGCACAGGCTGCGGGCGGGTGTGGTGAGCCGTAACAACCAGCCTAAACCGGAAGGCGGCCGGCCAGAGCGGCGGCATCGGCCACCAAAAGCGCACCGGCCTCCCGCATCGCGGTTTCGGCAGCGGCCACGGTGACCGGATCAATGCCGCGACAGGCGGCCAGATTGACCCACACCTGCCACTGGTTGCGGTTGTGGCGGCACAGTTGCAGCACCGTGTCCTTGACACAGTAATCGGTGGCCAAACCGCCCACCAGCACATGCCGTGCATCGCGCACCTGCAACCACTCCAGCAGCCCGGTGCTCACCCGTTGCCGCGCATCATGAAAACAGGCGCCGTAAGGATGCAAGTGCCGGTCCAGACCTTTGTGCACCAGAAAATCATAATCTTCCGGCGCCGGCAGCCCCGGCAAAGGCAAAAAGCCTTCGCTGCCGACTTCCGCATGCCGTACCCAAGTCAGGTCGGCATGCGGGTAGGACAGCGGCTGCAACATTTGCGCCGGTTCCGCCACCACCCACACCGCCTGCGGACTGTGCGCATCCCGGGTGAGCACGCGGTAATCGGCCAGTGCCGCCTGTGCATTGAGCTCGGGCACAATCAAATCACCACCGGCCACCGGCAATTCCTGCGGACACAACGGGGTAAAGGCCCTTTGGGCATCCACTTCAATCGAAACAATCGACATCAATCGCTCTCCTGTTGGCAAACATGATTCGGCACGGTCGCGAGTGACCGCATCCGGGCATGGGCACTATACCACCCGAGACCGCGGCAACCTACCCGTTTGCGGCACATTGGCAAGCTTGCCGGCCCGTTTGGGTGCGGCGCTTGCCAATATGCCCCACCCGCATGTGCTGGGAATGTTGGCGACACCCGCCAAAGATCATCTGCAAAAATAAGGCCGTACCGTTCCGGTTTTGTTTTACGCTACAATCGGCGCACTGTTCCCCGATTTGGCAGCAGGAGCCCAATATGGACATCCGACCACACCATTTGCGACAAGCCGTTGCCGAACGCATCATCAACCAGAGCCAGGCCGATGCGCTGTGGCAGCTGTGGCAGACACAGCAGGATGAAGTGCCGCAGTTTCGCTTCAATCATGTGCTGTATTACTTTGGCGGCTTGCTGGCGATTGGCGCGATGTCGCTGTTCATGACACTGGGCTGGGAAACGTTCGGCGGCAGCGCCATCGTGCTGCTGTGCCTGCTGTATGGTGCCGCCGGTCTGGCACTCACCGAATATTTCCGCAAACGGCAGCTGGCGATTCCGGCAGGCATTTGCGCGGCGTTTGTGGTGGTGCTGGTGCCGCTGGCGGTGTACGGCATACAGGAAATGCTGGGCCTGTGGTCGGGCGATCGGGTTTACCGCGATTACCACCGCTGGGTAGACTGGCGCTGGCTTCTGATGGAGCTGGCCACTTTGGCCGCCGGTGCTCTGATGTTCTGGCGTTACCGCTATCCATTTTTGCTGATGCCGGTGGCGGTAACGCTGTGGTATATGTCGATGGATGTGGCCCACTGGATTGCATTTGGCCTGGACGGATACGACGACTGGACACTCAGAAAACAGGTATCCGTGCTGTTTGGCATATTGATGATTGCATTGGCACTGTGGGTGGATTTTCGCAACCAAAGCGTGCGCGACCATCCTTTCTGGCTGTATTTGTTTGGCGTACTGGCGTTTTGGGGCGGCCTGAGCCTGATGGAATCCGACAGCGAGTGGCGCAAATTCGCCTACTGCATGGTCAATGTCGGTATGGTGCTCGCCGGCGTATTGATCCGCCGCCGCGTGTTCCTGGTGTTTGGCGCCCTGGGTATTTTCGGCTATTGCTGGCACTTGGCCGACCGGGTATTCCAAGACAGTTGGCTGTTCCCGCTGGCCCTGACCCTGATGGGGCTGTTGATGATCGGCTTGGGTGTCTGGTGGCAAAAACACGAAGCCCGGCTGACCATCCGCCTGCAAAACCGCATGCCCGCCACCGTGCGCCGTTTTTTACAGCTTGAATTGTCAAACCAAGCGCAACGTTTTTCGAAACAGCACCTCATAAGCACATTTCCACCCCAAACATTTTCTGGGGCGAAGGTTGATTTTGTCGGTAACCGCCTGAATCTGCGCTACGCTGTATTGGCCCAAGTCCTGACGCTTGGGAAAATACTGCCGCAGCAAACCGTTGGTGTTTTCAT
>JBHAET010000097.1:0-11396 GCA_041855705.1 Neisseriaceae bacterium | reverse complement strand
CGGCCGGACAAATCAGCCTCAACCACAAACCGCTGCCCGCATACGGTGCCCGCGAATATGCGCGCCAAGTGGCCTATCTGCCGCAACACCTGCCTGCCGCCACCGCCCTGACCGTCCGCGAGTTGGTCCGCATGGGGCGCTATGCCTGGCGCGGGCTGATCGGCCGCCACAACCATGAAGATGCAGCCGCCGTGGCACAGGCATTTGAGCTGACCCACACCGAACCCTTTGCCGACAGCATGGTAGATGTGCTCTCCGGCGGCGAGCGCTCCCGGGTCTGGCTGGCCATGTGTCTGGCCCAGCAAAGCCGTTTTTTGCTGTTGGACGAACCCTTGGCCGCCCTGGACATCGCCCACCAGATCGAGGTGATGACACTGGTGCGCCAACTGGTCGACCGTCTCGGCTTGGGCGTGGTGATTGTGATTCACGACATCAACCTGGCCGCCCGTTACTGCGACCGGCTGGTGGCGCTCAAACACGGCCGGCTGCTGTGCGACGGGACCCCGGAACAGATGATGAATGCCGAAGTTTTGCACGACATCTATCAGATCAATATGCATCTGATTCGCCACCCGCATACCGGCGATGCCGTTGCCCTGCCATGAAACGCACCTGCTACATCCTGATGCTTGCCGGCCTGCTCACCGCTGCGGCCGCCGTCCCGGCTGCGCCCAAAGTGGCCACCTCCGACTGGGCAGTGGCCGAGACCCTCACCGCCATCGGCTTGCCGCCGGTCAGCCTCGGCGACAAACGCGCCTACCAAACCTGGGTCGCCCAGCCGATGCTGCCGCCCACCACCGCCGATGCCGGTCTGCGTTTCCAACCCAATTTGGAAAGCCTGTACCGCAGCCGGCCGGATTTGTTTGTGCAAACCCCTTGGTTTGCCCATTTGCACGATCAGTTTGCCCGCATTGCACCGGTACACGAAATCCGTTTTGCCGGAGCCAGCGGTATCGAATATGCCCAATTGCAAACCGCCACCCGCCAATTGGGCCGTCTGCTCGACCACGAACGTGCCGCCGACACCCTGATTGCCGACACCGAGCGTCAGTTGCAGCAACAACGCCAGCTGCTGCAACAGTACCGGCACCGCCCTCTGGCAGTGGTGCAATTTGTCGATGCCCGCCATCTGCGCATCTACGGGCGCAGCAGCCTCTACCACGCCACCCTTACCCGCCTGGGTTTGCACAATGCCTGGCAGGGCGACGCCAACGAATGGGGTTTTGCCCAAATCGGCCTGGCCGAACTGGCGAGGCTGCCTGAAAACACCTTGCTGATCATCGTGGCACCCCATCCGCAACCGATTCAGGCCGCCTTGGCCAAGAGTGCGGTCTGGCAGCGCCTGCCTTTTTCCCGAGCCAATAATCAACGATTGCTGCCGCCCTCTTGGAGCTATGGCGCCCTGCCTGCGGTGCGCCGCTTTGCCGACCAGCTTACGGCCACCTTAACCAATCAGCAGGAGCACCCATGACTTGGCTTCGTTTCAGGCAGCCTGTGTTGTTGATCAGTATCCTGATGCTTTTGTGCCTGTGCAGCACGCTATGGATTGTGTCGCTGGAATGGATGTTGCCGTGGCGGCAGTTGTGGGCGCCGGCCGACAGTCTGCCGCTGACCGAACTGATGGTGCAGCAGCAAACCCTGCCGCGCATGGCGATGGCTCTGCTCGCCGGCGGCGCACTGGCGCTGGCCAGTCTGTTGATGCAGCAAATGACCCGCAATCCGCTGGCTTCCGACAGCACCCTAGCCGTCAGCGGCGGTGCCCAAACCGCACTATTGGCCGCCGGTGTTTTTTTGCCGACCATCAGCGCTTGGGGCAGCGGAGTGGTGGCCGCCGGCGGCGCGGCGGCAGCACTGGCGATGGTATTGCTGTTGTCGGCGCACCGGCACTGGCAGCCATTGAGCGTGGTGCTGGCCGGCATGGTGACTGGCCTGTATTTGGGTGCCGTCTCCGGCGTCATCACCCTGTTTTACAGTGAAGAAATGCGCGGCATGCTGTTGTGGGGCAGCGGCTCGCTGTTGCAGGAAGGCTGGCACGACAGCCGTCTGCTGCTGTACTGCATTCTCGCCGCCACCGCGCTGATTGCCGTACTGCGCAAACCGCTGCACATCATGTTGCTGGACGACCAGCAGGCGGCCGCCCTCGGCATTCCGGTGGCTGCCATCCGCATCACCCTGCTGACGGCAGCGGCTTTGCTGAGTGCTGCCGTGGTGGCTTTGGTCGGCATGATGGGTTTTGTCGGCCTGGCCGCCGCCGGCATGGTCGGCGCCCTGGGCATCCGCACCATCACCGCCCGTCTGTGCTGGGCATTTGTTCTTGGCGGCATGCTGTTGTTGCTCACCGACAATGTGCTGGTACTGCTGCAACACCATTACGGCATTGCCCTGCCGACCGGAGCGGTGAGCGCCGTGATCGGTGCCCCGCTGTTGCTGTGGTTGATGACCCGCTTACCGGCAGAAGGACAGTTGGCCGGCACCGATCATTCGGACCACTGCGGGCCCACATCCCGCCTGCTGCCACTATTGCCGCTCGTGGCCGTACTGGTGCTGGTACTGGCACTGTGCGTGGGCCGCGACCATCAAGGCTGGTATGCCAGCCTTGACCCGCAAATTCTGAACCTGCGTTATCCGCGTGTGCTCACCGCCGCCGCTGCCGGCCTCATGCTCGCCTGTTGCGGGGTACTGTTGCAGCGGATGACCCGCAATCCGATGGCCAGCCCCGAACTGCTGGGCATCAGTTCAGCAGCAGCACTGGGCACCATGGCGTCGGTGTTGCTGGCCGGGGTGGCCATCGGCAGCGGCCTGTTCTGGCTGTCCGGCCTTCTGTCGGCCTTGGCCGCCTTGGGACTGATGCTGGCCCTGAATCGCCGCAACGGACTGCAGCCGGAAAAAATCCTGCTCACCGGCATGGCACTGGCCGCTTTTGCCGATGCCGCATTGCGGGTGTGGGCGGCCAGTGGCGATTTCCGTGTCCAACTGCTCTTGGCCTGGGTTTCCGGTTCCACCTATCAGGCCACCGCCGGTCGCAGCCTCGCCATGCTGCTGGCCGCATTGCTACTGCTCACACTGTGCCTGCCGCTGCAACGCTGGCTGCTGTGGCTGGGCTTGGGTGGCAGCAGTGCCCAAGCCGCCGGAGTTCATGTACCGCATGCCCGCCGGATGCTGGTGCTGTTGGCCGCCGTATTGACCGCACTGGCCACCCTGTCGGTCGGGCCGCTGAGTTTTGTCGGTCTGCTGGCACCACACTTGGCCCGCATGCTGGGTGCGCGCACACCGTGCCAGCAATTGCTGACCGCCGCCCTTCTCGGATTAACGGTGATGACCGCTGCCGACTGGTTGGGCCGCCAATGGCTGTTCCCCTACGAAATCCCGGCCGGACTGATGGCCACCCTGCTCGGCGGAGCCTATTTCCTGTGGATGATGCGGCGCCTGTAATCCCCCTGGCCGGGGGCAAAACAGCTGTACGGCCAACCACGGCACCCGCCAAGACCATCCAACTGCCGCAGTCCACAACACCAATCACCCGTTTGCACCACCGCCATGAACATTATTGTACTGATCTGCCGGCAACATCCGGCCGCCTTCGCCCTCATGTTGCTGCTCACCCTGCTCTCCGGCGGTTTGGGCATCGGCATTCTGGCCTACATCAACCACTATCTGCTCGGTGGCCACGGCCGGGAAGCATGGGCCCTGGGTCTGTTTTTGCTGCTGGTGCTGCTGTATCTGGCCAGCGCTACTTGGGCCCAGATTGTGCTGGCACGCATCGGCCACGGTTTTGTCTATACCATGCAGGCGGATTTGGTGAAACGCATTCTCGACACTCCGCAGGCACGGCTGCAACTGATCGGCAAACCACGCCTGCTGGCCAGCCTGGGCAACGACATCCGTACCCTGTCGATTGCCTTTGCCCGTTTGCCGGAACTGGTGCAAGGCTTGCTGTTCGTCATTGCCTGCAGCCTGTATTTGTTGTGGCTCTCTACACAGTTGTTCGCCCTGATTGCCGGCCTGTTGGCGGCAATGATGGCGCTGAGCCATTGGGCGGTACAACGGCACTACCATTATTTTGCCGCCAAGCGGCGCGGTGAAGACATTTTGTACCGGCACTATCAGACCACCTTGGACGGTCACAAGGAGCTGGCACTCAACCGTTACCGTGCCGAACGCCTGTTCCGGCACGACTTTCTGCCCGCCGCAGCGCAAAAGCGCGATGACCATGTGCGGGCCGATGCCTACCATGTGTTTGCACTCAACTGGGGTAACAGCGTGATGCTGGCGATTGTCGGCCTGGTGTTTTATCTGGCGCTCTATCACCAGTGGGCCAGCGCCGCCGAAGCGGCGGTCATCAGTATGACTGTGCTGTTTATGCGTGCGCCGCTGCTGTCGGTCATCGGCTCGCTGCCGACGCTGATGCAGAGCCGGGTAGCACTGGAGGTGCTGGACGGCTTCGCCTTGCCGCCGACGAACAGTGATTTTCATGCCGGCGAAATGTTGCCACCAAACTGGCAAACCATCCGGTTGCAGGATGTCGGCTACCATTATCCCGAACAGGGCGGCCGCACTTTCCGGCTGCACCCGGTCAATCTCACCTTGCACCGCGGGGAATGTGTATTTCTGGTGGGCGGCAACGGTTCGGGCAAGTCCACCCTCTCCATGCTGCTCTGCGGCCTTTATCCGCCCAGCAGCGGCCAAATCTGGCTGGACAACATCCCGATTACCGAGCCGCGGCTCGACCGTTACCGCCAATTGTTTGCCAGCGTGTTTACCGAGTTTTATCTGTTCGATCGCCTGCTGGACGGGCATGGCGACGATGCCGAAGCCGAACAAATCGACACCTGGCTGGCACGGCTGCAACTGAGCGACAAAGTCCGCATTCAGGCCGGCCAGATTCTGAATCCGCAACTGTCGCAAGGCCAGCGCAAACGGCTGGGTCTGATGCTGGCGGCATTGGAAAACCGCAGCCTGTTGATTCTGGACGAATGGGCAGCAGATCAGGACCCGCATTTCCGCCGCCTGTTTTACGAACAACTGCTGCCGCTGCTGCGTGCCGAGGGCGCCACCATCTTTGCCATCAGCCACGATGATCAATATTTCCACCATGCCGACCGCATTCTGGAAATGCGCGATGGCCATCTGCAACCGTATCGCGGTCATGCGGCAACTACATAAAACAACCAAAAAGGCTGCCTGAAACGGTTTTCAGGCAGCCTCGGCTTGAGCATTCATGTTTTCCGCCCGCTGTGGGGGCATTCAAAATCGGCCATACAACATCAAGCCGGATACCGCCTACCACGCCTGCCGGCGCTTGAGTTCCAGATAGCGGTTGATCAGACTGCTGCTCAACTGGTTGGGCAGCGTGTTGAGGCAAAACAGTTGGTGGGCGCGGATGTGCTGCAGCGCCTGTTCGGTCTGCTCGCGGTACTGCCAGGCCCCCAGATAGGCGGCGGCATCGTTTTGTTGCCGGATCGGTGCCTGCAACAGCTGCTCCGGCGCCTGCGGCCGCAAACTGGCCAACAGCACCAGATGGTGTTTTTTCAGCCGCAACAATTGACGGGTCAGGCCTTCGCTTTCCTCGTGGTTGATGTGGGTCAGCACCACCACCAGCGCCCGGCGCTGCTGCCGGTGCAACAGCAGGCTGACCGCACTTTCGAGATCACCGGCCTGCAGCGAAGGTTCGATGTCGTACACCCCCTGCACCAGCCGCCCCAGCTGTTCCATGCCCTTGTGCGGCGGCACAAACCGGGCTTGCGGATGGGCAAAACCGAGCATGCCGACCGCATCGCCGTGCTTGAGGGCGGTAAAGCTGAGCAGCAGCATCGCTTGCAGGCTGTGATCAAAATGGCTCAGACCATCCATGTACAGACGCATGTTGCGGCCGCAATCGAGCAGAAAAATCAGTTGCTGGTCCTGTTCCTGATGAAAGCTGCGCACAATCGGTTTGTGCAGTTTGGCAGTGGCCTTCCAGTCGATGTGGCGGATGTCGTCCCCTTCGCGGTAGTCGCGCAACTGGTGGAAGTCCTGGCCCTGTCCCAAACGGCTGGTTTTTTTGACCCCGATCCAGTTGAGCCAGCGCTGCATGCTGATCAGTTCGGCACCGAGAATGCGCGAGAAATCCGGCAACACCCGCACTTCTTCATCGGCCGGCAACAGATAACGGTGCTGCCACAAACCCCAGGCCGAAGGCAGCCAGTACTCGATGCCGCCGTAGCGGGCACCGCCACGCTGCAAGGGCGTGACCTGGTAACTGATCTGGCTGCTGCGTCCGGGCAGAACCGTCATGGTCAGCAACGGCGTATCGGTCTGCCAGCCGGGCGGATGCAGGTCGGCCAACAGCAATTGGCGCGGCTGGCGCCAATAAGGGTGGACAGGCGGGGTAAAGTGGAATGTGATCCGGTGGGCCACCCCCTGCACAAACTGGGACGGCAGTTGCCGTTGCAGCGGCAATGCCCCGTCATACGAACGCCGCCGGGCATCGAACAGGGCGGCCAGCAGCACCAGCCCCAATCCGGCGGCAGCGGCCACGGTCAGCCAAGCGGCCGGTTGCGGCCAGGCTGAGCGCAACAGGGCCGCCAGCACGGCCAGCGCCAAGGCTGCCGCCACGGCGGCCAACAACGGACGCGAGGGTTTGAGCTTCATGGGCAGATCCGGCGCTTACAGGCGCGGAGCGGCCACACTGGCCAGCAGTTCGCGCAGCACGTCTTCCAGATCGGCACCTTCCATCTCCATTTGCATCGACAAGCGCACACGGTGCCGCATGGTCGGCAGCCACACCGCCTTGATGTCATCGGGGGTGACGAAATCGCGTTGCTGGATCAGGGCGTGGGCCCGCGCGGTGCTGATCAGGGCAATGCCGGCCCGCGGTCCGGCCCCCACCGACAATGCCGGCCACTGGCGGGTGCCGGCCACCAAGCGCACCGCATAGTCAATCAACTGGCTGTCCACCGCCACCTTGGCCACCCATTTTTGCAGCTGGACCACCTGCTGGGGCTGGAATACATGCTGCGGCTGGTTGCCCTGCAACACATCATTGCCCTCGCTGGCCACCACGGCCGTCACCAGGGCGGTTTCATCACTCAGTTGCGGATAGCCGATCAGCACCTTGAACATAAAGCGGTCCAGCTGGGCTTCGGGCAAGGGATATGTGCCTTCCTGTTCAATCGGGTTCTGGGTGGCCAAGACCATGAACGGACGCGGCAGGGGGTGGGTGGTGCCGTCCAGCGTCACCGCCCGCTCCTGCATTACCTCCAGCAAGGCGGCCTGGGTTTTGGCCGGGGCACGGTTGATTTCGTCGGCCAGCAACAAATGGGTGAACACCGGCCCCTGGCGCAGGACAAACTGGTTGTTCTGGGCATCGAAGCGGTAATGCCCGGTCACATCGGAGGGCATCAGGTCGGGGGTAAACTGGATGCGGTTGAAACTGCCGCCAAACGTCTGCGCCAGCGCACGCACCAGCAGGGTTTTGCCGACCCCGGGCACCCCTTCGAGCAACACATGGCCGCCGGCCAGAAAGACGGTCAGCACCTCATCCACCACCGTGCCCTGGCCAATCAACACCTCATTGAGCCGCTTGCGCAGCAATTGGGCCACCCGTGCCGCCTGCTGCAAGCCCGGATTGCTGTCTTTGCCAAGATTAAGCGAGAGTTCCGACATCGGTTTTCCTTTTCATCAGACCGGTTGCACCGGTTGCCAAATAAACGGTTGTTCATCCCACCGCAACAACATCAGCACACGCCAGACGGTGTGCCGTGGTTTTCATGTTGTTGGGTTGCCAATCGGGTTTCAGGCAGCCTTGCGCGCCTGCAGGATGCGTTGGTGGGCCTGCAGATAGGCGCGCAATTGCGATTGGTTCAAATCGGCCGGCAACGGTGCCACCCACAGACCCAGCACCGAGGGTGGCAGCCGCAAGTGGCGGGCCAGCAGCCGCACCCGGGCCGCATCATCCAAGGTCGGCCACTGCGGCCATTGCTGCTGCCACTGCTGCCAGAGCGCCTGCTGCAACGGCCACAATTGCTGCTGCGGGCTGCCGTGGTGCTGTAAAAACAGACCCTGGGCCCGCAAATGGGTTTGCAGATAACGTTCCTGCGACACCGGCAGCTGCCGCAATGCGCCCATTCGTACTGCCAGATGCCAAACACCCAGCACCAGCAATACCAGCAGGGCTCCCATCAGTACCGGTTCGGCGCGCCACAAACGCCACCAAGCCGGCGTGCTGTCCAACGGCTCGGCCGCCGCCAGATCGCGTATGAACCACAATTCGTCCTTGCCCTGTGCCAGATAGGCCGCCAGATAGGCGTGATCAAACTGTTTGAGGTTCACACCCTCTTGATACGGCATCTGCGGATTGCCCAGCGGCTGAATATCGGGCACCAGAATCACGCTGCCCTGACCATGCGCCAAGCGCATGATGCGGCTGCCGGCGATACCCTGACCCTGCCACAGTACGGCATCCGGCTTCAAGGCATACAGCTCGGTATTCCACTGCAACAACCAGTTGAGTTCGGTCCCTTCCGGCAACCGGATGCGATTCAGATAATGGGCACACCAGCGGCGATTGTTGTCGGCATCCTCTGCGTCCGTTTCCCCCAAACCGCCGGCACGCTGTGCCGCGATACGGGCATCCTCGGCCTCACGGCAAGCCGCCGGCAAGGGCAATTGCTGCCTCTGCTGCTTTGGCATCGGCTTGGCGCGACGGATGCCGACCCCCCATGTTTCGGCCAGCAAAGTCTGATAAGCCGTACGGCTCAGCACACCCGCTTCGTCAGCAGCGGCATCTTCCGTTGCCTGCAGCGCATCCGCTTCAGCGTCGCCGCTGGCACCGTATTGCAGGGGCATCACCACATGATTGCCCTGTGCCACCCACGCCAGCAGACTGTCATAATCTGCGCGGGTGGCTCCCTCGGTTTTTTCCAGAAACAGCAAGGTATTGCGGCTGTCGGCCAGTATCGAGCGTTCGCCATCCCAACGCCGCCAGCGCTGTTGCGGAACATCGGCCTGCAGCTTGGTCAAAAACTGCTGCAAGGCATACAACCGGCCATGGGTGGTTTGATACAACTGGCTTTCGTCGCGCCATACCTGTTTTGGCTCACGCACCAGATTGACCGACAGCACCGCCACCACCCCGCCGATCAGGATCAGCAACAATGCCAAACCGATTTTATTGCGCCGGCTCATGGATTCGCTCCTGTGGCCGGCGGCGCATCAAACAGGCCCCGGTATTCGGCGCACAGGCCGCTGCACACCGCAAAATCCGGCTGGCGGTGGGCATAGGCCACCAGCAGCCAGGCATGGGTCAATGTTTGCCAATAACGGCCCAGACGCTCATCACCCAGACCATGAACCCGGTTCAGGATTTCGCCCTCGGTATCGCTGTCTTTCAGGCCCACTGCATAACGGCGGTGCAGCCGGCTCAGGCTGGCACGGTACAGCAGGCTCATCGCGGCACGCGCATCGTGCGGCCACTGGGCCAGTACTTCGCCCGCCACATCCTGCGGCAGGCTTTGCGGCGTAATGGCCAAACCAAACAAGGTTTCCGGCGCGGTCACCGACTCGGCCTGCGCCGCCGGCACCCGGCGCAGCCAGCGGATGGCCAGCCACAGCACCAAAACAGCCAGCATCGCTGCCAAGGCATACAGCAAGACATTGACCAGCGCCGACCTGCCGCCCTCACGCGATTTTGAAGGGAGGGACCAGTCCCTGTCGGCGCAACTTTGCCAGCAATAATCGTTTTCGGTTTTCAAATGCGGAAACGGCGGCCGCTCCAGCACCTGCTGCCGGGCTTGCCCAACCGCCTGCGCGTCGGGCAGGGTTTCGGCACGCACATCGGACAGCTGGCCGCCCCAGGCCAGTGCCAGCAACAGGAACAATGCCGGCAAGCGGTGCTGGACACGGGCGGCCAGCCGGCGCACCGCCAGCCGGATGTCCCAGGCTTCGGACAGGGTGCGCGCCTGCAGGTACAGGCCAAAACCGGCAGCCACAAACAGCGGCCCCCACAAGCACAGCACCAGCGCATAAAGTGCATTATTGAGGTGATACAGCCACACGACATCGTCATTCAACAGAATGTTCGCGATCTGGTCAAAGGTTTCGCCCACCTGCTCCATGCTCGCCGGCCGCACCAGAGCATGTTCCACCGGATTGCCAAACCACAGCCAGTAGGCAATGATCAGCAGGCCGTAGGTGAAAATCAGCTCCAGATGCACGCCAAACAGGGTCAGCCAGCTGGCCGCCCCGTCGCCATAACGCGCCAATTCCTGGCGCCGCAAACGGTGGGCATCGCCATCGAGCTGCTCCAACACGGTAATCGGCAACACCAAGCTGCGGCGCACACTCAGCCGCCGCCAGGTCAAATCACCGATCAGCCGCGGCCGCCACAAATCACGCCAGCAGGCAGCCACACATTGCCGGTAACTGCCCGGCATCACAAACACCTGTTCGGACAACACCTTGAGAATCGGAGCTTCAAACACCGGCTTGAGCCACCACAACAACACGGCCACCCACCATGGCGACTGCCAGAACAGCAAACTGAGCACCAGCAGCACCGGCAGGCTGAACGTGGCCCACAGGGCCAGATACAGCCCCTTGCGCTCGCGCCACAGCTGTACGCCCACATCAAGGGCCTCCTGCGGATTGCGGCTGCGCAACACCACGCGCGAAGTCGAAATGTCCATTTACCGCCCCGAGCGCCATAAATACAGATACACCAGCAACCACATCAGGGTGCCGACCGCAAATTTCAGAGCCATCGGAATGCTGGTCAGCGGCGACCAGAACCCTTCCACCAGCGCCGCAACCGCCAGCAGCCAGAAGGCCCCGCTCATCAGCGTCACCGCGACCGCCCCCTGCTGCCTGAGCGCCTCACGCCGGGGCAGGCCCCGCGGCGCAATCAGCGCCAATCCCAGCCGCAGGCCGCCGGCGACCGACAACACAATCCCGGTCAGCTCGAACGCACCGTGGGCAATCACAAACGAATAAAAAGCCGCCGCCGAAGGCTGGTGCAGCATATAACCCATCACCCCGCCGATGATGAGACCGTTGTAAATGCTGGTGTATACCGTGCCGATGCCAAACAGCAGGCCGCCGACAAAGCACTGGAAGGCAATGCCGATGTTGTTGAAAATGTAAAAACCGAACATGGCCCAGTTCTGCCATGCCGGCCGGTTGCTGCCCTCGGCGTATTGCGCCGCCATCTCCTGATAAGATTCGGCCGCACCGGCACCAATATCACCGCCGGCCCATTGTTCCAGCAAGGGCGGATGCAGCGCCACCAGCAACAAGGCCAGGAGCAGGGGCACGTAAAACAGGGCATGCCCCCACAGCACCAGCGTCTTTTCGGCCCGTACCGTGCGCGGAAAATCACGGACAATGAAATTGCGAAAGCGCCCCCACATACCGCCGCCCTG
>JBHAET010000096.1:0-6191 GCA_041855705.1 Neisseriaceae bacterium | reverse complement strand
CTCGGTGCTGCATGTGGTCAATGCCCGTGGCGAAGTGCTGGTCAGCAAAGTGGTGGCTGCCGGCAGTGAGAACCGGTTTGAAAACGGTGCGCCTTATCAGGTGCGCATCGGTTATGCCAGCGGTGCCAAGGTCAGTCTGGATGGTGTCGATGTGCCGCTGGAAGGCCACATCCAGAACCGCACCGCGCAACTGACCGTGGGTGGCCAATAATGGCTGCGCTGCCGCAACGCCGCACCACCCATCAGGTGGCCATCGGCCAGGTCAGTGTCGGCTCTGATGCCCCGGTGGTGGTGCAATCGATGACCAATACCGATACCGCCGATGCGGCGGCCACCGCGGCCCAGGTCAAGGCACTGGCCGATGCCGGTTCGGAATTGGTCCGCATCACCGTCAACAGTCCGGAAGCGGCGGCCCGGGTGGCCGAAATCCGCCAGCGTTTGGATGACATGGGCTGCAACACCCCTTTGGTCGGGGATTTCCACTTCAATGGCGAGCGCCTGTTGCAGGAATATCCCGATTGTGCCCGTGCACTGGCCAAATACCGCATCAATCCGGGCAATGTCGGCAAGGGGGCCAAGGGGGACGAAAAATTTGCCTACATGATCCGTACCGCCGCCGAACACGGCAAGGCGGTGCGCATCGGCGTGAACTGGGGATCGCTGGACCAAAGCCTGGCCAAGCGCATGATGGATGCCAACGCCGCGTCTGCCGACCCGAAAACGCCGGATGCGGTGATGAAAGAGGCATTGATTGTGTCGGCACTGGAATCGGCACAAAAAGCGGTGGATTTGGGGCTGCCTGAAAACCGGATTATTCTGTCGTGCAAGGTGAGTGCGGTACAGGACTTGATTGAGGTGTACCGCGATTTGGGCCGCCGTTGTGCTTATCCGCTGCATCTGGGGCTGACCGAGGCGGGCATGGGCAGCAAAGGCATTGTCGCCTCCACCGCCGCGCTGGCGGTGCTGCTGCAGGAAGGCATTGGCGACACCATCCGCATTTCGCTCACCCCGGAACCGGGGGCGCCGCGCACCCAGGAAGTGGTGGTGGCGCAGGAAATCCTGCAAACCATGGGCTTGCGCTCGTTTACCCCGCTGGTGACGGCCTGTCCCGGTTGCGGCCGCACCACCAGTACCGTGTTTCAGGAACTGGCCCGCGACATCCAGCAGTATTTGCGCGACAAAATGCCGGTGTGGCGCCTGCAGTATCCCGGTGTCGAAAGCCTGAATGTGGCGGTAATGGGCTGTGTGGTCAACGGTCCGGGCGAGAGCAAGCTGGCCGACATCGGCATTTCCCTGCCCGGTACCGGCGAAACCCCGGTGGCACCGGTGTATGTTGACGGCGAGCGCCACATCACCCTGAAGGGCGACAATATGGCGGCCGAGTTTCTGGCAATTGTGGAAAGCTATGTGGCGGAAAATTACGGCGAGGGCGGTAAAAAACGCCGTACTGGCAAAGTGATTCCGATTGCGCGTGCCGGTGCCTGATGGGCGCGGCCCGAGGCTGCCTGAAACTTTTTAACCAGGAAAACACCATGTCTTTGACCGCTTTGCAATGGGTGACCCCGGTGCTCTTGCGCCGCAACGGCATCCGCCTGGAGCCGCTGGATTTGGCGCATGAGGCCGGCTTGCGGCAGGCGGCGGCTGATGGCGCGTTGTGGCGGTTGAATTTCACCTCGGTGCCCGAGCCGGAGCAGACCGCCGCCTACATCCGCACGGCGCACGACATGCCCGACCGGCAGGCATTTGCGGTGGTGGACGAAGCCAGCGGCCGGGTATTGGGCAGCAGCAGCTATCATGATATTTTGCCGGCGGTGCGGCGCCTGGAAATCGGTTACACCTGGTATGCGCAAAGCCACTGGCGTACGGCACTCAATACCACCTGCAAGCTGATGCTGCTCACCCATGCGTTTGAAACCCTGGATGCCCGCGTGGTCGGCTGGCGTACCGACATCACCAACACCCGCTCGCAAGCGGCCATCGAACGGCTCGGCGCGCGCAAGGACGGCGTGATTCGCGGCAATGCCCTGCGCCGGGACGGCAGCGTGCGCGACACGGTCATGTACAGTCTCACCCGTGAGGAATGGCCGGCGGTCAAGGCGCAGCTGCAACAATGGTTGTCGGCTTAAGTCCGGATGCCGGCAACCGCTTTTTGCCAACCCCCGGGCAGCCAGTCTGCCCACCAACACCCTGATCATGAAACAAAAAATACAAGCCATCAAAGGCATGAACGACCTGTTGCCGGTCGAACAAAAGGATTTCCCGCTCACTTCTGCCCACTGGCAGGCGTTTGAAGACATTGTGGCCAGGCTGACCCGCCGCTTTGGCTACCGTCAGATCCGCACCCCGATTGTGGAGCAGACCAGTCTGTTTGTGCGCTCCATCGGTGAAGAAACCGATGTGGTGGGCAAAGAGATGTACACCTTTGCCGACTCCAACGACCGGCTCAGTCTCAGCCTGCGGCCGGAAGGCACCGCCGCCTGCCTGCGGGCGGTGATTGAACACAATCTGCTCTACAACAGCCCGCAAAAACTATGGCTGATTGGCCCCATGTTCCGGCGCGAGCGGCCGCAAAAAGGCCGTTACCGCCAGTTTCACCAGTTTGGGGTGGAGGCCCTGGGTTTCGAAGGGCCGGACATCGATGCCGAAATCATTGCCATGTGTGCCGCATTGTGGGATGAGCTGGGCATCCGCCAACACCTGACCCTGGAACTCAACTGCCTGGGCAACCGCGAGGAGCGTGCCGCCCACCGGGCGGCGCTGGTGGCCTATTTGCAACAGCATGCCGCCATTTTGGACGAGGACAGCCAGCGCCGGCTGCACACCAATCCGTTGCGGGTGCTGGACACCAAGAATCCGCAATTGCAGGCGATGGCCGATCAGGCGCCGCGGCTGCTGGATTATCTGGGAGAGGCATCCCGCAGCCATTACCAGGGCCTGAAAGCATTGCTGGACGGCTTGGGCATTGCCTATGTCGAAAATCCGCGTCTGGTGCGCGGCCTGGACTATTACAACCTCACGGTATTCGAGTGGGTGACCGACAAGTTGGGGGCCCAGGCCACGGTGTGCGGCGGCGGCCGTTACGACGGCCTGTTGGAAGAATTGGGCGGCAAGCCGGCGCCCGGTTTTGGCTTCGGCATGGGCATTGAGCGCTTGTTGCTGATGGTGCGCGAATACGGCGGCCTGCCGTTGCAGGATGCGCCGGATGTGTACCTGTTGCAGCAGGGCGAGGGCGCCACCCTGGCGGCCATGCGGCTGGCGGCCCGTCTGCGGGCGGCAGGCATCAATGTCCTGCAGCACAGCGGCGGCCAAAGCCTGAAGGCACAAATGAAAAAAGCCGATGCCTCGGGTGCCCGGCTGGCGCTGATTGTGGCGGAAAACGAAGTGGCAGCGGATGCCGCAACACTGAAAGACCTGCACGGCAATCACGGCCAGCAAACCGTGGCCGCTGCCGATGTCGTTAACACCGTGCAACAATGGATGGACGCATAAATGGCCAATGATTTTCACGATCAGGAAGAAATTGAGAATTTCAAATATTTCTGGCGGCGTTGGGGCCGCTGGGCGTTTTATGTCTTGCTGCTGGCGGCGGCCGCATATTTCGGCTGGGTGCTCTATCAGGGCCATTTGCGCAAACAGGATGCGGCGGCTGCCGAAGTGTTTGAAACCTTTGTCACCCAGTCCCGCGGCAACAACACGGCGGCGGCCAAACAGGCCCTGCTCAGCTTGCAGCAGCAATACGACAAAACCCTGCCTGCCGCCCAGGCAACCCTGATGATGGCGGGCACCGCGTTTGACGAAGGCCGCTATGACGAAGCGGCCGGCCATTTGCAGTGGGTACTGAAGCGGCACAACAAGGGGCTGGTACACACCGTGAGCGTACAACGCTTGGCAGTGGTTTATTTGCAGCAACAGAAATATGCGGAAGCCCTCGCGGTGCTGGATGCCAAGGTGGACGACGAATTCAAGCCGCTGTTGCTGGAAACCCGTGGCGATGTCTTGCAGGCACAGACCAAAACCGCCGAGGCCAAGGCCGCTTATGAAGAAGCACTGAAATTGCTGCCTGAAGGTGCCGAGCAGGCGGCTCAGCGCGACATGTTGCAACTGAAAATCGACAGCTTGTGATGCCAACATCGGACTTGCGTTTTGATGGTGCATGGCTGGCCAGCGCCGTCCGTACCATCGTGCGCCGTCACGGTTACCGGATTTGCCTGACCGCTCTGCTGGCGGCGTGCAGTACCGGCATACCGTCTCAAGGAAGCGAGCCGCCGCCGTGGTTGGTGGTGGCCACGGAGCCTGAGGTGCCGCTGGCCGATGGTCATTACCGGTTCCGGCACCGTTTTGCCGAACATCCGGACATGGCCAGCCAGCATGTGGAGGTGCGGATTGACGGCCGCCGGGTATGGGTCCGCAATACCGAAGGCGGCGGCGCGCTGCCTCTGGGGGCGCTGGAAGAGGGCTGGCTGATGTGGCATGCGGCCGCTGGCCGCTGGGTGATTGCCCAAACCGCAGCAGACCGGCAGGCTCCGGAAGTGGGCGGCTGTTCTGACGGACCGACGTGGATTGATTTGCAGCAGCAGGTATACTGGACTTGCTGATGATGACGGGCATCGGCCCTGGGGCCTGTTGACCATGAGCCCAATGATGGTGTTTTGGGGGCAAGGTTCCCGCTTGCGGCATTACAATGCGTGCAAGGTATTCAATCTTGCTGCGCTTTTTGCCGGAGATTCGCGGTTGTGGCCTCAAAAAACCGCGTTGCCATTCAGCTGCCAACAGGCTTTGGGCTGCCTGAAAACCGTTTGCATCCGGCACCGGCAGCCATCACAATGCTTTGTGAGCCAATAAAACCCGTTCAACCACCCACAATTGCAACACCGTTTTTTTCAGTGACAGGATGGTTGCCGCTGCCGGCACAAACCGCAGAACCACCGGCCTCAGGCCCATGCGCGCGGCAACAGTCCCATCCGCCATCCAAGTCGTCTGGCCAAGCAGGTGCTTTGGCCGATGGCATTTTGATTGATTTTTGTACCTGCCAGCAGGTACCTGCAGGCTGCCTGAATCCGTTTCAGGCAGCCTGAAACAGAAAGCACAACCATGAAACCCACCATTGCCCTGGTTGGCCGGCCCAATGTCGGCAAATCCACATTGTTCAACCGTCTCACCCGCAGCAAAGATGCGCTGGTGCACGATCTGCCCGGCCTCACCCGCGACCGCCACTACGGCCATGGCCGGGTGGGCAGCAAGCCCTATCTGGTGGTGGATACCGGCGGTTTCGAGCCGGTGGTCGACAGCGGCATCTTGCACGAAATGGCCAAACAGACCCTGCAGGCGGTGGACGAGGCCGATGCGGTGGTGTTTCTGGTCGATGCGCGTACCGGCCTGACGCCGCAAGACAAAATCATTGCCGATCGCCTGCGCCAAAGCCCGCGTCCGGTTTATCTGGCGGTGAACAAGGGCGAAGGCGGCAATCAGGCGGTGCTGGCGGCCGAATTCTACGAATTGGCGCTGGGCGAGCCGTATGTGATTTCCGGTGCCCATGGCGATGGCGTGTATTACCTGATAGAAGACATCTTGGAAAACTTTCCCGATGCCGAAGAAGAAACTACCACACCCAAACATCCGGTATTTGCGGTGATTGGTCGTCCCAATGTCGGCAAATCCACATTGGTGAACGCCATTTTGGGGGAAGAACGGGTGATTGCCTTTGACATGGCCGGTACCACCCGCGACAGCATCCACATCGACTTTGAGCGCGGCGGCAAGCCGTTTACCATCATCGACACCGCCGGCGTGCGCCGGCGCGGCAAGGTGGAGGAAGCGGTGGAGAAATTTTCGGTCATCAAGGCGATTCAGGCGGTGGAGGCGGCCAATGTGGCGGTATTGGTGCTGGATGCACAGCAGGATATTGCCGATCAGGACGCCAATATTGCCGGCTTTGCATTGGAAGCCGGCCGCGCGCTGGTGGTGGCGGTGAACAAATGGGACGGCATTTCCGAGGAACGGCGCGAACAGGTGAAACGCGACATTGGTCGCAAATTGTATTTTCTCGATTTTGCACGCTTTCATTATATTTCGGCATTGAAAGAAAAAGGCATTGACGGCCTGTTCGACAGCATTCAGGCAGCCTATGATGCGGCGATGATCAAAATGCCGACACCGAAAATCACCCGCGTGCTGCAAAGTGCGCTCGAACG
>JBHAET010000095.1:0-5413 GCA_041855705.1 Neisseriaceae bacterium | reverse complement strand
CAGTCGGAAGCGATTTTGGCCAGAAACTTGTTGGGTGCCACCCCGGCCGAAGCGGTCAGTCCGGTTTCGTGGCGGATGGCCTCGCGCAGTGCGGTGGCGATGTCGCGGGCCCAGCGCCGGGTGCCGCAATAGGCGGTCACATCCAGATAGGCTTCGTCCAGCGACAGGGGCTCGATCAAATCGGTATAGCGGGCAAAAATGCGGTGAATCTGCTGTGATGCCGCACGGTAGCGCTCAAAATCGGGGGCAATGTACACAGCCTGCGGACAGCGCCGCTTGGCGGTGGCCACTGCCATGGCCGAATGCAGGCCGAAGCAACGTGCTTCGTAGGAAGCGGCACAGATGACCGAGCGCGGACCGTCCCACGCCACCACCACCGGCTGGCCGCGCAATTCGGGCCGGTCGCGCAGTTCCACCGATGCGTAAAACGCATCCATATCAATGTGAATGATTTTGCGGCTGTGCATGATGTGAATGTTTTTCAGGCAGCCGCCAGGCTGCCTGAAAGCGTTTCAGCCTGCCAACAACGGTTTAGTTGCTGCTGAAACCGCGCAAATACTCGGTGCGTTCCTGGGTCATGCGGGTGTCGCAACCGAGGCTCAGGTATTCGCGCTCACTGGCGCTGCGGCCGGCCAGTGCCGCCTCGGCGCAGCGGCTTTGTTTCTGGTTGACCCATTGACGCTGCTCGTCTTGCAGACTGGCGCGTACCGTACCGTCCATTTCCTGCCACAAGGCGTTGATGGTGTTGTTGGCTGCCCGGTTTTGCTGGCGCGCGCTGTGCAATTGCTGCGGGTCGATTTCCGGTTCCGGCGGGGTTTCCGGCGTGGTGGCACCATTGAGAATGGCACTGGCCTCCGCCGCTTCCGGACTCAACGGCGGTTCGGAGGCGGCCGGCGGTGGCGGATTGTTGAGATAACGGAGGGCATCGGCACGGTTGTAAGCCTTGCCGTTGATCACCAGCAGGTCTTTGACACCGTAGGGCATCAGGGCGTTGGTCAGGGTGTGGCCCAGCTGGGCAATGCCGGGGGCTTCCAGTTGCAGGCGCTTGCCGCTGTCGGAGGCGGTGCTGCCGGGCGGCACATAACGCAGGGCCTGGCTGAATGTGCTGCCGTTCAGTTGCAGCGGGCTGCCGGTGAGCTGTTGTTGCAGCAGGGCGGGCAGATTCTGGTTGGGATACAGCAGCGGGGTATTTTCCTGTGCCAGCTGCCAGACCGCATCGGGAATGGTAATTTCCAGACGGGCGCTGCAGGCGGTGAGGCCGTTGACGGTGTCGGTTTTCGCCTCCTGCAGAGTCACGCCCAGCTGGCTGGCGGCAGCCAATACCTTGTCGGCATCCACAAACTGGCGGCTGTCGTTTTGGGCAAACTGGCGGGCAGTCTGGCTGACCAGGTCGCGCAGTTGCTGTTGCAGCGACAGGCTGACTTCCGGATCATTACAGGCCAATTCCACTTGCTGCGGCTCGTCTTTGGAACAGGCGGCCAAGGCGATCAGGCCGGCGGCCAGCAACAGGGTACGGTACTTCATGGGCAGATTCCGTGACAGTGGCAAACAGCGGCCATCATAACAAAAAAAACACAGCCGGCCTATGTGTCGTACCGGCTGCCGTCGCGACGCTGCCTGAAAAAGTGTTGCAGCAAAGCGGCGGCTTCGTCGGCCAGCACGCCGCCGTGAACAGCGGTGTGTGCGTTGAGCTGGCGGCAGGCAAACAGATCGATCACACTGCCGGCGGCGCCGCTTTTCGGCTCGTGGGCGGCGTACACCAACCGGCGGATGCGCGCCTGCATCAGCGCACTGGCGCACATGCAGCACGGCTCCAGGGTGACATACAGGTCGCACTCGTCCAAACGGTAATTGCCCAGTGCGGCACCGGCCTGGCGCAAAGCGGCCATTTCGGCATGGGCACTGACATCGTGGCTGCCGACGCAGCGGTTGGCGGCGCGGGCAATCACGGTGCCTTGGTGAATAATGACCGCACCCACCGGCACCTCACCGGCAGCAAGCGCGGTTTCGGCCTCGGCCAAGGCCTGGCGCATCCAGTGCGCCATTTCCTCGGGCGGCGGAAACACGGCCACCGGCGGATGTTGGCGCAGCCGCTGGCGCCACCAGTCCCGTTGTGCGGGCAGGATGTCATGGTGTTGCGGCCGGCCTTCGACCAGTGCCACCAGCTGCCACAGCGTGCGTTCGGTGATGCCCGGCAGCCGCGCTTTGAGCAGCAAAAAAGCGGTATCGGCACCGGTACGGCGCAAATCGGCCACACTGCCTATGCCCAGCTGATTGAGGGCGGCCACGGTTTTGGGTGCCAGCGGCGGGCTGGTCAACAAATCGGTATCGGCAAGCGGGTTGGGGGTCATGTTCCGGTTTTCATGCAACAGGAGGATTTCAGGATGCAAACAGGCCAACGGTGGGTCATCATCACCGGCCACAGTGCCGGTTTGGGGCGGGCACTGGCAGCACACTATCTGGCGGCCGGTGATGCGGTTTGGGGCTTGTCGCGCCGCGTTTGGCCGCAGGCTGTCGGCAGTTTGCGGCAAACCGCTCTTGATTTGGCGGATTCGGCGGCGCTGGCCGACTGGCTGGCGCAACCGGCATGGCGGCAGACGGTGGCCGCCGCTGCCGAAATCCTGCTGATCAACAATGCGGCGGTGGTCACGCCCAATGCACTGGCCGGGCGGGCGAGTGCGGCAGACATCATGGCGGCGGTGGCACTCAACCTGACAGCGCCGGTATTGCTGAGCAATGCGCTGTTGCGCGATGCCGCCCCGGGCTGCCTGAAAACCATCGTCCACATCAGTAGCGGTGCCGGGCGCAAGGCGTATGCCGGCTGGTCGGTATACGGTGCCACCAAGGCGGCGCTGGATCAGCATGCGTCGGTACTGGCGGCGGAAGGCCATCCACATTTGCGGGTGGCCAGCATTGCACCCGGCGTGGTGGATACGGCCATGCAAGCGCAAATCAGGGCCGCATCGGCGGCCGAGTTTCCGCTGCAGCCGCAGTTTGTGGCCCTGGCCGGCAGCGGCGGCCTGCAAACCGCCGAACAAACCGCCGCTACACTGGCGGCCATGATGGCCGCTACCGATTTCGGCCGGGCGGTGTGCCGCGATGTGCGAGAACACGGCTGATGGCCAGGATCTGTTGACCACAGGTCCTAAGGTTTGCGGACGGGCCGGCACGCAGCCGGCAGGTTCAGAACGATTCGTCGGCCCGCAGATAGCGCCATTGGCCAGGCGGCAGCTGGCCAAGTTTGATCCGTCCCATGCGCACCCGTTTCAAGCCGGTTACCTCCAACCCCACCAGCGCGCACATGCGCCGGATCTGGCGTTTTTTGCCCTGGCGCAGGATGAAACGCAGCTGATCGGCATTTTGCCACACCACCTGGGCCGGACGCAGTGCTTCACCGTCCAAGCTCAGGCCGTGGTTGAGCAGGGCCAAGCCGTTGGGGGCCAGGCTGCCTGAAACCCGGACCAGATATTCTTTTTCCACAGTGCTGTGTGCGCCAATCAGTCGTTTGGCGATCCGCCCGTCCTGGGTCAGTACCAGCAGGCCGACCGAATCGATGTCCAGCCGGCCGGCCGGCGCCAGGCCGTGACGGTGCTCTGCCTGAAAGGCAATCCGGCTGGTGTCGCCCGACCAGTGATTGGCGGCGGTGATCAGTTCGGCGGCTGCCGGATAGCCTTTTTCGGCCTGGGCGCTGACGTATCCCACCGGTTTGTTGAGCAAGATGGTGACTCGGGCTGCCTGCTGACGGTGTGCCTGCCGGTGCAGGTCGATGCGGTCGTGCAGGCCGACTTTCTGCCCCAGAACCGCCACCTGGCCGTTGACGCTGACCCAGCCCTGTTCGATGTAGTGATCGGCTTCGCGGCGTGAACACAGCCCCAGTTGTGCCATGCGTTTGGACAGGCGTTGCACTTCGTCATGCTCGGGTTTCATTGGCCGGCCTCCTTGCCGGGTTTGCGGTTGCTGCCGGCCACCATGTCCAGCAGAAACAGGCGGGCATCCAGATTGCCGTTGTACAGCGGTATCTTGCGCTTGGGGGTGAGGCGCATCAGCTTGGGCATGGCCCTGTCGGCGGTGAACATGCCCACCTGCCAGCCGGCAAAATATTGCTTCAGCCAACTGCCCAATTGCGGATAGAGGGCGTGCAGGGTTTGGATTTCGGCCAGCCGCACGCCATAGGGCGGATTGCTGAGCAGCAGACCGTGCGGGCCGTTGGGCCGGCTGTCGAGTGCGTCGCACACCCGCCAATCAATCAGATTGCCAACCCCGGCGGCCTCGGCATTGCGCCGAGCAGTAGCCAGCAGCGCGGCATCCAGGTCACTGCCGGCAATTGGTGCCACCGCAGGACGGACGGCATCCAGGTCACTGCCGGCAATTGGTGCCACCGCAGGACGGACGGCGGCCAGCGCTTGTTGACGGATGTGCTGCCACTGTTCGGCGACAAACGGTTTGAGTTGCTCAAAACCAAAGCTGCGGTTAAGACCAGGAGCCCGGTTGCTGGCGATCAGGGCCGCTTCAATCGCAATGGTGCCGCTGCCGCAAAACGGGTCCATAAATGGTTGCCGGCTGTCATAGCCTGCGGCCAGCAGCAGGCCGGCCGCCAGATTTTCGCGCAGCGGCGCTTCGCCGGCATCGGTGCGATAGCCGCGCTTGAACAGTGCTTCGCCACTGGTGTCAATCAACAGGCGGGCGCTGCCGGCATCGACAAAGGCATGGATGCGCACGTCGGGACGCAGTTTGGCCACATCCGGCCGGCTGCCGGTGGCCTGGCGGAACACATCGCACACTGCATCCTTGATTTTCAGGGCGGTAAATTCCAGGCTTTTCACCGGGGCGCGGCGGCCTTCAATGTGGACCTTGAAACGCTGTGTCACTGCAAACCATTGCGGCCATGCGGTGTCGCATGCCAGGCGGTACACATCGTGTTCGTTGCGAATGGGACCGTGGTTCAGCTGCAGCAACACCCGGCTGGCACTGCGGGCATGGAGGTTGATGCGGTACACCGCCGACCAGTCGCCGCGGCAGGCAACACCGCCTTCGCCGGGGGCGATGGCCTGGAGGTTGAGATCGGCCAGTTCGGCCGCCAAAACGCTTTCCAGCCCGCGCGGACAGGAAACAAACAGGACGTGATCGGTCATGGGAATGCTTTGCGGTAGAATGGGCGGCTTTGAGCGCCCCAAAGCGCGCATTATAGCAAATGCACGGTGTCCGATGCCGTGCACACCCGAATCATCCACTCACTGCACCGTATGCGCATGATCATGACCGTTGAGCATCCCGAATCCCTGCCGTCTTTTGCCGATAGCCTGATTGCCTGGCAGCAGCGTTGCGGCCGCCACCATTTGCCGTGGCAGGTGGCCGATCCCTACCGGGTGTGGCTGTCGGAAATCATGTTGCAGCAAACCCAGGTTGCCACGGT
>JBHAET010000094.1:0-3161 GCA_041855705.1 Neisseriaceae bacterium | reverse complement strand
TGATACGGTTGAATTTTGGGCGGCATTTTACGCGCTTTCGGCTGTTTTTACCATGTACAAAGGCCGTCTGAAAGATTTTTCAGACGGCCTTTCAATCGGTTTTCAACCGGGTTTAACGGGTGCGGCGGCAAACCACTTCGGTCTGATTGCCGTGCAGGCCGGTGTAGGCAAAGACGGCCGTGTCGCCCTTTTGATGCCACTGGCCGCCGCTTCCCCACAGGCCGGTTCTGCCGGCATAGCGTTCGCCCGATGCGGCAGGCACCTGCGATAAAACGGCCGTGCTGTTATCGATGTGGATTTCGATTCGCTCGCTGTCCACACGGCGAATTTCGGCACGCAAACCAATATCGTCGCAATCAAAGGCGGTGCTTGTCTGCTCGCCCGGTACCGGGGTGCCAGATTGGGCACAGGCAGCCAACAGCGCCGCAACAGCGCAAGCAATCATCAACCGGTTCATGCCGATGCTCCTGGTGATGGTTTGCAGAAAATCAGGCCAGTGCAGCCCGCAACTGGGCGGCCAAGGCCGAGAGTTCGGCCTGGTCGGCCATGCCGCCTTCATGACGACCCAATTCGTGCACATGGCCGGGAATCAGGTGCAGATGATAGTGGAACACGCTCTGGCCGGCCTGGGCATGATTGAGCTGCATTTGCACAATGCCTTGCCGTTGCAGCACCTGACGCTGGGCCGCCATCACTTTCTGGGCAGTGGCCAGTACGGCCTGGGCGTAATCCAGCGGCAAATCCGACAGTTCCACCGCCTCGGTTTTCGGCACCACCAGCACATGTCCGCGCGCCTGCGGCATCACATCCATAAAGGCCAGGGTTTTGTCGTCTTCATACACGGTGTGGTTGGGGATTTCACCGCGCAGAATTTTGGCAAAAATATTGTTGCTATCGTACACAGTGCTCATGGTGTTGCCTCCGGGCAAGGGCAGAAAATGCCGATTGTAGCCCGAAAGCCGGCACCACGGCCACTGTGCGCACCGGTTTCAGGTAGCCTCGGATGACAGGCTGGCCGCCGGCTGGGCAGCTTCGGTGACCGTGGTCAGTTTTTGGGTCAGGTAACGCAGCAATACGCCATAGGCCGGCAGGAAAAACAGGGTGCAGATAACCAGTTTGAAGCCATAGTCCACCAAGGCGATTTGCGGCCAGTTTGCCGCCATAAAGGCATCGGAGCTCAGGTAAAACGCCACCGAAAAAAACACCAGGGTATCGAGTGCATTGCCGGCCACGGTGGAGGCGGCCGGTGCCGGCCACCAGGCGCGCAGACGGCGCAAACGGTTGAACACATAAATATCCAGCAACTGGCCAACCACATAGGCGGCAAAGCTGGCCAGCGCAATCCGTGCCACAAATGTATTGATCGCCGCCAGGCCGCTCCAACCCTGCCAGCTGCCTTCATGAAACAGTACCGACACCAAGTACGACAATACCAGCGCCGGCAACATGACCCAAAAAATGATCCGCCGCGCCAGCGACGGGCCGAAAATGCGCACAGTCAAATCGGTGGCCAGAAAAATGAACGGGAAACTCAGTGCGCCCCAAGTGCTGTGGATGCCCCACAGGGTAAACGGAAACTGCACCAGATAATTGCTGGCGGCAATCACCACGATGTGAAACAAAGACAGCCAGATCAATGCTTTTTGCTGCTGGGCCAAGGTAAAGGCATACATAATGGATTCAAACTTTCAAAAATTCAGGATGACGGCGCTCATGGTGTTCAGGCAGCCTGAAACCGGTAGCGCACACCAATCAATCAACGGGATTCCCGTCCATCAACGGGACAGGGCAGCACGGCGCAGACACAACGGTGGTGCTGTTGTGCGGTCAGGCAAACCGCTGCCGGACCCGGAGCTGGCCGGGGAGATGGGATATTGAAGGCAAACGGCTCAAACCGGCGCCGGTACCTGCCAGGCACACTGCAACAAGCGATCCTGAGCCAATTCGGCAAACCGGGTGCCGGGCCGGCCGTAATTGGTATACGGATGGATGGCAATGCCGCCGCGCGGTGTGAATTCGCCGTATACCTCCAGGTATTTCGGCTGCATCAACGCCCGCAGGTCTTGCAGAATGATGTTGACGCAATCTTCGTGAAAATCACCGTGATTGCGAAAACCGAACAAATACAGTTTGAGCGATTTGCTTTCCACCATTTTCACATCCGGCACATAGGCAATGCGGATGGTGGCGAAATCGGGCTGGCCGGTCATCGGACACAGGCTGGTGAACTCTGGACAAATGAATTTGACCAGATAATCGTGATCGGGATGTTGGTTGTCAAACACCTCCAACACCTCCGGTGCGTAACCGGCAGGATAAGTGGTGTGCTGATTACCCAACAAACTCAGGCCGCTTAAGGTTTCGGCTTGACGCATTGGGGGTTCCTTAGTTTTTTAATGTGGGAGGTTCTCGAACCACAGGGCGGGCGATTGTAATCCAAAACCGGCGCCGGAGCAAAACCGCTGCGCCGCCCGATGCGGCGGCGCAACAAAATCGTCTTTACCGCTACCCGGAGCGCACCAATGCCGCAGTGATCGCCAAATCTTGGCGCAAACCGCCAACGACACCGCCCGATACGCGATTTTGTGGCAGCCTGCCGTAAAGTGCCTTGATTTAACGCCATAAACCCGTTAGGCTGGCGGGCTGAAATACTTTTAATGACCACTCCCAGGAAACGCCATGAGTCCGGCTTTAACCGACGATATCAAAATCAAAGAAATCAAAGAACTGCTGCCGCCAATTGCCCATTTGTACGAGCTGCCGATCAGCGACGCCGCCGCCGAACTGGTGTGCCGTACCCGCCAGGAAATTGCCGATTTGGTGCATGGCCGCGACAACCGCTTACTGGTCATCATTGGCCCCTGCTCAATCCACGATCCGGAAGCCGCCCTCGAATATGCCGAGCGCCTGCTGCCGCTACGCCAACAATATGCCAAAGAACTGCTGATCGTGATGCGCGTGTATTTTGAAAAACCGCGCACTACCGTGGGCTGGAAAGGTCTGATTAATGATCCGCACTTAGACGGCACGTTCGACATCAATTTCGGTCTGCGCCAAGCCCGCAAGCTGCTGCTCACGCTGAACGATATGGGCATGCCTGCGTCCACCGAGTTTCTCGACATGATTACGCCGCAATACTATGCCGATTTGATTTCATGGGG
>JBHAET010000093.1:0-15749 GCA_041855705.1 Neisseriaceae bacterium | reverse complement strand
GTGACGTGTGGCCGGGCGGGTTTGTCTGTGCTTCAGCATCTGGGTACTCGGGTGGGATGACGTTGTGATCGCCAGCCTTGCCATCAGTCGGGCACCACAAAGCTGCCGCGGCCGACTTCGATCACGTGTCCGCCGACTTCGATGCCTGGTTCATCCACCGCCAGCGATAGGCGGTTGGGGCGGCCCATGCCGTCGCCCTGGCAAATGGTGCGCGTCAGCGGGGCGCGGCCGCAATGGGCGTAATAGGCGCCGAGATTGGCGCAGGCGGAGCCGGTGCCGCTGTCTTCCAGCACGGTTTGACCTGAGGTGAAAAACAGGCGGCTGTGCACGGTGTTGCCTTCCTCGTACCACAGATACAGCACGTCGCGCGGGCAGTCGCGGCAGAGCGTGTGCAGGCCCTCGGCGTCTACTGTGGCACGTTGCAGCGCGGCCAGGCTCGTGACCTGCATCAATAATTGCTCGGAGCCGCTGTTGACGCGGTAGGCATGTTCGGCCAAATCGGTGGTGTGCAAGCCCAGCACTTGGGTAAATTCGCCGGCGGTGGCGGCGGCGGTTTCGCAGGTATAACCCTCAATGCGCATCACGGCGCGGCCGTCGGCGCAGCGGATGTCGACCGGTTTGGCGCGGGTGTGCAGGCTAAAGCGTTCGGGCAGGCCGCGCAGTTTTTGCAAGACAACGGCGGTGCCGATCACGGGATGGCCGGCCAGCGGCAGCTCGTAGTCGGGAGTGAAGATGCGCAATCGGTTGCCAAACACAAACACGGTTTCGCTCAAATTAAACTGCTTGGCGATGGCCTGCATCTCGGTGTCGTCCAAGCCGTCGGCCTCGGGAAACACCGCCAGCGGGTTGCCGCCGAAATGGGTTTCGGCAAACACGTTGACCAGTACAAAATCGTAGTCGGACATGCAATCAGCGCTCCGTTAAAAGGTTTCAGGCTACCTGAAAAGGGGTTTCAGGTAGCCTGGGGGTTTACAGCAATACTTTCTCAATCCCGCCGTTATTCGCTTTGTGCACGAAATCGTCCTGCCAGCGGCTGCCGAGCAGGGCGTTGGCGATTTCCACCACGATGTAGTCGGCCTCGATCGGGTTGTCGTCGGTGTAGCGGCTAAGGCCTTGCAGGCAGGCCGGGCAGGAGGTGAGCAGTTTGACTTGGCTGCCGTCTTGCGGCAGTTGCGTCAGGTTTTTCTCGATTTCTTCCTGTTTGCGGAATTTGACCTGGGTGGCAATATCAGGCCGTTTCACCGCAAACATGCCGCTCTCGCCGCAGCAGCGGTCGCTCAAAACCACTTCCTTGCCCAGCAGTTCGCTGCTCATCGCCACCGGATTCATGGTTTTGATCGGGCTGTGGCAGGGGTCGTGGTAAAGGTATTGGCGGCCGGCAATGCCGTCGAGCTTCACCCCTTTTTCCAGCAGGTATTCGTGGATATCGGTGATGCGGCAGCCGGGGGAGATGTCTTCAAAGCGGTAGCCGGCCAGGCTGTCGTAGCAGGTGCCGCAGCTGACCACCACGGTTTTGATGTCCAGATAATTGAGCGTGTTGGCCATGCGGTGGAACAGGACGCGGTTTTCGGTGATCATCTTCTGCGCCTTGTCGTTCTGGCCGCCGGCGGCCTGCGGATAGCCGCAGCACAAATAGCCGGGCGGCAGCACGGTTTGCACGCCGATGTGGTAGAGCATGGCCTGGGTGGCCAGCCCGACTTGCGAAAACAGGCGCTCGGAACCGCAGCCGGGGAAGTAGAACACCGCTTCGGCGTCCTCCGGCATGGCCGGATTGCGGATGATCGGCACGGTTTTGTCGTCTTCGATGTTCAACAGCGCGCGGGCGGTTTTGATCGGCACATGGCGCGGCAGCGGGCGGTTGATGAAATGCACCACCTGTTCTTTCACCGGTGCCTTGCCCAAGGTAGCTTTGGGGGCGGCTTTCTGTTTTTCTTCGCCCAATTTCAGCTTTTTGCCCATTTCGTAGCCGAAGTTTTGCAGCTTGAAGCCGGCTTCGACCACGCCTTTGCGCAGCAGGCGGATGGTGCGCGGGTCTTTGGCATTCAGAAACGCCATGCCGACGGCCGCCGGCAGGTTGAAGCGGGCTTTGCCGGAGCGGCGCAGGTAGTTGCGGATGGCCACGGTGACGTCGCCGAAGTCGATTTTCACCGGGCAGGGTTTGACGCAGCGGTGGCAGACGGTGCAGTGGTCGGCCACATCGTGCAATTCGTCGAAATGCTTGACCGATACCCCGCGGCGGGTCTGCTCTTCGTATAAAAAGGCTTCGGTGAGCAGGCCGACACCGAGAATTTTGTTGCGCGGGCTGTAGAGCAGGTTGGCGCGCGGCACATGGGTGGAGCACACCGGTTTGCACTTGCCGCAGCGCAGGCAGTCTTTCACCGATTCGGCAATTTTGCCCAAGTCGGACTGCTCCATGATCAGCGATTCCACCCCCAATAGTTCGAACGACGGGGTGTAGGCATGGCGCAGGTCGGAGCCTTTCATCAGTTTGCCGCGGTTGAAGCGGCCGTCGGGGTCGATTTTGGCCTTGTAGTCCCAATAAGGCTGCATTTCCTCGTCGCTGAGAAATTCCATTTTGGTGATGCCGATGCCGTGTTCGCCGGAAATCACGCCGTTGAGGCTGCGGGCGATGTCCATGATCCGCGCCACCGCCCGGTGGGCGGTTTGCAGCATTTCGTAGTCATCGGAATTGACCGGAATATTGGTATGCACATTGCCGTCGCCGGCGTGCATGTGCAGGGCGACGAACACGCGGCCGCGCACCACTTTGGCGTGGATTTTGTCCAAGCCTTGCATGATGTTGCTGTCGGCCTGGCCGCTGAAAATTTCGGCCAGGGGTTTCATGATGTCTTCCTTCACCGACACGCGCAGGCGGAAATCGCGCATGGTGATGAAGCAGGAATCGGTGTCCCGGCTGCCGGCCAGCGCGTGTACCGCGTCGCCGAAGCGGGCTTGGTATTCGGCCAGCGGCTGATCCAGATGATCCAGCAGCCATTGCCAGCGTGCGCGCACGGTTTCGACATGCGTGCGTGCGTGCTGGGCGCGTTCGCCCAACAGTTCGCTCGGTGGCAGGTCGGTGCCCATTTTGTCCACCGGCAGGCTGCCTGAAAGGTATTGCAGCAGCGCATCGCACAGTTTGAGCTTGTTTTGAATCGACAATTCGATGTTGATGCGTTCGATGCCGTCGGAGTATTCGCCCAGCCGTTCCAGGGGAATCACCACGTCTTCGTTGATTTTGAAGGCATTGGTGTGTTTGGCAATGGCGGCGGTGCGGCTGCGGTCGAGCCAGAAGGTTTTGCGCGCTTCGGGGGTGACGGCGACAAAACCCTCGCCTTCGCGCGCGCGCGCCAGCTCGACCATGTGTTCGGCGGCGGCTTCTACCGCGGCCTCGTCGTCGGAAACAATGTCGGAAATCAGCACCATTTTGGGGCGGCCTTTGCCGGCGGCCTTGGTGGCATAGCCCACCGCGCGCACATAGCGCCAGTCGAGGTGTTCCAAACCGGCCAGTTTCACCGACGGGTGGCCGAGCAGGAAGTCGCGGATTTCCACGATGGACGGCGTGGCGTTGGCCACGGTGCCGAAAAATTCCAGGCAAACGGTGCGCGTGTGCGCGGGCATGCGGTGCAGCACGAAGGCCACGCTGGTGATGATGCCGTCGGTACCTTCTTTCTGCACCCCGGGCAGGCCGGCCAGGAATTTGTCGGTCACATCCTTGCCCAGGCCGACCTTGCGGAATTTGTGGCCGGGAATTTCCAGTCGTTCGGTTTTGGCGATGGTTTCGCCGTCGTCTTTGAGGGTGTGCACATCGAACACGGCGGTTTCTTCATCGTGAATCTTGCCGAAGTTGTGACGCACACGTTCGATTTTCAGCCATTCGCCCTGCGGGTTGACCATTTTCCAGTAGGCCAGGTTGTCGAGCGCGGTACCCCACAGCACGGCTTTTTTGCCGCCGGCATTCATCGCCACATTGCCGCCGACACAGGAGGCATCGGCCGAAGTCGGGTCCACCGCAAACACCAGTTTGGCGGCGCTGGCGGCTTCTTCCACCCGCCGTGTCACCACCCCGGCACCGCAATGGATCACCGGGTGTTTGCCTTCCAGCCCCGGCAATGCCACCAGCTGCACGCCGTGGTGGCGGTCGAGTTTTTCGGTGTTGATCACCGCACTCATCGCGTCCAGCGGGATGGCGCCGCCGGTATAGCCGGTGCCGCCGCCGCGCGGGATGATGGTGAGATCCAGCTCGATCAGGGCGCGCACCAGGGGTGCGATTTCGGCTTCCTTGTCGGGATTGATCACCACAAACGGATATTCCACCCGCCAGTCGGTGGCATCGGTCACATGCACCACCCGGGCCAGACCGTCGAACATGATGTTGTGCGGCTTGGTGATTTTGGAGAGCCGCGCCAGAATCTGCTCGCGCTTCAGTTTGGTGGTGGCAAAGCTGGCCTCAAAGCGGTTGACCGCGCTTTCGGCTGCCTGCACCAGCCGCAGCACATCGCTGTTGTCGTCACGGCGTTTGTGGATTTCGTTCAGGCGGTGGCGCATTTCTTTCACCAGCGCCGCCTGCCGTTCGGGGTGTTCCAGCAGATCGTCCACCAGATAGGGGTTGCGCAGCACCACCCAGATGTCGCCCAGTACCTCGAACAACATGCGTGCCGAGCGGCCGGTTTTGCGCTGGCCGCGCAAGGTTTCCAGCGTTTGCCACGCCGATTCGCCGAGCAGGCGGATCACGATTTCGCGGTCGGAATAGGAGGTGTAGTTATAGGGAATTTCGCGGATGCGGTGTTGCGCAGTCATGGTTGGGTTCCGTGTCGGGCCGGTTGCCGCAGATTGGGCCGTGTGCCGGCATTGGGAAGACGGCGGCGGCTTGTCTGGTCGGATGACGGCCAGGGTTTGCGGCGTGCCGTGGGGTATCTGTGGGCATGGGCACGCTCTTTGGGGTGAGGCTGCGTGAGACTTTGGCCAAACGCCCCTCTGCGGCGCATGTGAAGCATTGTGCGCTGCTCGCTGAGCCTGGTATCTGATGTGTCGGCGCGCGCGGCGCGGTCTGTGCCTTGAACGGCATCCACATCTGGGAGGTGCCAAGGTCTCTGCTTAATGGTGCAAAGCAGCAATGTAGTCCAATTCGGGGCAAATTTCAATCTGCCAACCATGAACACACCCGCAACCGGTGGGTTGCGGGTGCGGCAGGTCGGGTGCCGAACGGATGGCTCAGTCGGCGCCCAGGGCAGCCAGTTGCTGGCTGGCCGGCACGAAATAATAGCTGCCGCTGATGGCGGTGCTGATTTTGCTCAGCAGCAAATCGGTTTTGCCGTCGCGCTCGCCGAACATGCTCAACAGTTGCTGTTCGATGTTGTATAGGCGTGCGCAATAGGCGATGAACAGCAGGCCGTGTTCGCCGCTGGCATGGCCATAAGGCAGGCTTTGGCGCAGGATTTTCAGGCCGACACCGTTTTCTTTCAAATCCACCCGCCCCAGATGCGAGGCCGGCAGGCGTTGTTCGGACGGCAGCTCTTCGTCGTCCTGTTTGGTGCGGCCAATCACGTTGGCTTGCTGTGCATCGCTCAGGCGCTGCCACCGGGCCAGGTCGTGGCGGTATTTTTGCAGCAGCAGATAGCTGCCGCCGGCATCGGCCGCCGGGGCGGCAATCACGCCGATGGTGGCCCGATCATCGCCCTGTGGGTTTTCGGTGCCGTCGACAAAGCCGTCGTAACCCCGGTCTTCAGGCAGCCTGAAACCATGGGTTTCGTCGGCCACCTGCAGGCTGGTGCCAAATTCGGCCAGCAGTGCCAACGCCAGCAGCATATTGGCCCCGTGGTTGAGCGATTGGATGTGGATGGCCACATCGTGCTGGGTGGCCGGAGCCAGGCCGTTGCCCAGCGGGCGGAAGGGCTTGAGTTCGGTGCCGCTGCCGGCCGGACCGATTTGCCGCCACAGGTCGGCGCCAAAACCGATGGCCAAACCGAGCTGGGCTTGCGGATGTTGTTGCCGGTATTGTTGCAGCACATCCTGGCTGCGGCGGCAGGCGGCCAGCAGCGAGGCGGTGGCGCCCGGTACGGCGTCGGCTTCGATCACCAGACAGGCGGTCATGTGTTCCGGCAGGATGGCGGTTTGCGGGGTCGGGTTCATGCTGAAGTTTCCTGTAAGAAAGATGTCTGTATCGGGTTGTGATGGCACGACGGCATACGGTCGGTGTGGCCAATGTGTTTGCGGCCTGCTGCCGGAGAGTGGTGAGTGGCCGGATTCATGACGGTGGTTCGGCAAAACGGGCCATTGCCGCCAGCCGCAAACTGTCCTTGCCCCAGCGGGGATGGCGCAGCCGGCGCAACGGCCGCAGGTAGCGCAGGGCACGGCCGACCGTGTCGGCCACCGCCGGTTCGGCGGAGGCAAGCTGTTGCCGCCAGGCGGCGATGGCGGCGGTGAGTATGCCGGCCTGCTGCAGAATCAAGGCGCCGCTGTGCAGGTAGCACAACCAGTCGCGGGCCTGGCACACGGCCAGCGGCAGCACGCTGCCGGGATCGTCTTCAAAGTCGATAAAAGCCAGTTCGCCACTGGGCGGATGGTACATGATGTTGCGGGCAAAGGCCTGGCTCAGGTATTGCCGTTTCCGGTGCACCTCGGCCAGGGCGGACAAGCCCCACTGCCAGCGCTGCAACAGGGCTTCGGGTTGTTGGGCATGATTGTGCCATTCACGCAGCAGATTGTGCTGGCCGATGTTGCCCATCATCAGGGCGTCGGGCTGTTGGGCCAGCAGCGGCGGCACCGCGACACCGGCTGCGGCCAGTTGCTGCAGGCGGCGCGCCTCGGTGGCAATGCCCTGTTCGCCGCCCAGGTTGGGTACCGGTGTCAGCACCGTCAGGCGCAGCAATCGGGCCACCCCGCCCAGCAGGCGGTAACGCCAGGCCGGATTGCGGGGGCCGGCACGGCGGACCCAGACTCGCTGGCCGTTGTCCAGTGTATGAGCAGCGATGTTGCCGGTTTGGCGCTGTGCGCAATCGGCCAGTGCGGCCGCGTAGTCAAAGTCATCGGCATCCGGTCCGACGGGGTCCGGTGTGTTCAAGGCAGCCAGTCTTTCAAACGGTAATAACTCATGCCCAGCCATTGGGTGGGCAGGCGCAGGTGGCGGCCACCGGGGAAGGGGCGGTGATTGAGGGCTTCGAACACGCGCAGGCGGCTGTCGTCACCCAAAATCGCCTCGGCGGTGACCAGGCCGCCGAGGCCGCTGGCGGCCACCCCGTGGCCGGAAAAACCTTGCATGAAATACACATCCGGTGCCAAGCGGCCAAAGTGCGGTGCCCGGCTCATGCTGATGTCCACCTGGCCGCCCCAGGTGTAGTCGATGCGGGCATCGGCCAGTTGCGGAAACACGCGCAGCATGGCCTGGCGCATGACCTGCTTGAGCCGGGCGGTATCCGGTTCGCGGCCGCTGTAATTGACACGGCCGCCGAACAGCAGCCGCTGGTCGGCGCTTAAACGGTAGTAGTCAAGCACAAAGCGGGTGTCGCACACCGCCATCCGGTTGCGGATCAGTTGTGTGGCCACGTCGCCCAGTGGTTCGGTGGCGATGATGTAAGTCCCCACCGGCAGGATTTTGGCCGCCAGCTGCCGCAATGCCGGCTGGGTCAGGTTTTCGATGAACACATTGACGGCCAGCACCACCCGGCGTGCCTGTACCTGGCCGCCGGGAGTGTCGATGCGGTAACCGCCGCCGGGCAGGGGGGCAAAGCCGGTCATCGGGGTGTGTTCGAAAATCTGCACCCCGGATTGGCTGGCGGCGGCGGCCAGGCCGGTGCAGTAATTGAGCGGATGCAAATGGCCCGAATCTTCGTCATACAGGGCGCCGACATAGCGCTTGCTGTCCAGCTGGCTCTGCAATTGATCGGCCGACCATTCCTGATAACCGTGATAGCCGTATACGGTTTGCGCCTCGCGGTGCCAGTCGCGCAATTCGGCCATGTGGCGCGGCTTGACCGCCACCGTGGCATAGCCGCGCCGCCAGTCGCAATCGATGTTGAAACGGCGGATGCGCTCGTCCACCAGCGCCACAGCCTCCATGCTCATGTCCCACAGCCGGCGGGCACGCTCGGATCCGATTTGGGCGGCCATGCTGCCCATGCCGGCAGCCCAGCCGTGAATCACCTGGCCGCCGTTGCGGCCGGAGGCGCCAAAGCCGATGCGGGCCGCTTCCAGCACGGCCACGTTGACGCCGGCTTCGGCCAGCGGCAGGGCAGTGCCCAGGCCGGCCAAGCCGCCGCCGATGACGCAGGTGTCCACCTCCAGAGGTCCGGACAACGGCGCCCAGGTGGGCGACAGGTTGCGGCTGGCGGCGTAATAGGAGTCGATGTGTTCTTGTCGGTCGGGTAGCTGCATGGCGGTAACGGATGCGGATGGTTGAACGGACAGGGCGGCTACGGGTTGGCCAAACCGGGTTTCAGGCAGCCCGGTTTGGCCAATAGCGTGGAGAAACGCAACTTCCGTTACCGTGTTGCGGCGCCTTGCCGCATGGCTGTACGGTTTTGGCAACCGGTGGCCGGATAACGAAAGCCAATTTAATCCACTGTGCGCGCCGCAACGGCGGTAGGGGGCATCGAAAATCCATGTCTGCGGTGCCCGCTGTCGGTGCAAGGTATTGCAAGGCAGACGGTGTTTTGCGGCGCGCAGATGCGGTGCGGGTTTCAAAAACGGCGTGCCGGTTCGGGGCCGGCACGCCCCGGCAGCCAGGCTGCCTGAAAGGCGGTCAAGCCTGTGTTTGTTGTACGCCGGACTGGCGGTAGGCTTCGGCCATTTCGCGTTCGCGGCGGGTGGCCTGGCGCATGATGAAGTAATTGATGCCCACCACCAGCAGCCCGACAGCGGCAATAAACAGGGTGGCCAATACGTTCATCTGCGGATCCAGCCCCAGTTTGATTTTCGAGAAAATCACGATCGGCAGGGTGGAGGAGCCGGGGCCGGACAGGAAGGAGGTGATCACCAGGTCATCCAGCGACAGGGTTACCGCCAGCAAAAAGCCGGACGCAATCGCCGGGGCAATCAGTGGCAGGGTGATCAGGAAAAAGATTTTCAGCGGCCGGGCGCCCAAATCTTTGGCGGCCTCTTCCAGCGACTGGTCCAGTTCGCCCAGGCGCGAGCGGATCACCACGGTGACATAGGCCATGCACAAGGTGGTGTGTCCCAGCCAGATGGTGAACAGGCCGCGCTCAAGCGGTACCCAGCCCCACAGCATGGAGCCGCCGAGCAGGGTTTGCACCTGCATGATCAGCAGCACAATCGACAGGCCGGTGATCACGTCCGGCATCACCATCGGTGCCGACACCATGCCGGCAAACAGGGTGCTGCCCTTGAAGCGGCGGATGCGGGCCAGCGCATAACCGGCCAGGGTGCCCAAAAACACGGCGCTGGCGGCCGACATCAGCGCAATGCGGATGGACAGCCAGGCTGCATCGATGATCACCTGGTTGCGCAGCAGCTCGCCATACCATTTGGTGGAGAAGCCGCCCCAGATGGTGACCAGACGCGATTCGTTGAAGGAGTAAATCACCAGAATCAGCAGCGGGACATACAGAAATGCCAAGCCCAGCAGCAGCATCAGTTTCAAAAACCAGGACATTTTCTGTTTGTTATGCATGGCCGGCGCCTCCTTCCAGCTGACGGGTTTCGTAACGGTGGAACAGGGCAATCGGCACCACCAGCAGCAATACCATGGTGACCGCAATGGCCGAGGCCTTGGGCCAGTTGTTTTCATCAAAGAAGGCCATCCACAGCATTTTGCCAATCATCAGGTTGTCGGAGCCGCCCACCAGCTCGGGAATCACGTATTCGCCGACCGAAGGGATGAACACCAGCATCGAACCGGCAATGATCCCGGCTTTGGACAACGGCAGGGTGATGGTGAGGAAGGATTTGATCGGACCGGCGCCCAGATCGGCGGAGGCTTCCAGCAGCCGGCCGTCCTGCTTGACCAGATGGGTGTACAAGGGCAGCACCATAAACGGCAGATAGGTGTACACCATCACCAGAATCAGCGAAAAATTGTTGTAGAACATGTCCAGCGGCTGGCTGATGATGCCCCAGCGCAGCAGGTAAGTGTTGATCAGGCCGTTGTGCCCCAGCAGGCTGATCCAGGCATACACCCGCAGCAGAAACGAGGTCCAGAACGGCAGCATCACCGCCAGCAGCAAGCCGTTGCGCAGGTTTTCCGGCGCACGGGCAATGGCGTAGGCCATCGGGTAGCCGACCAGCAGGCAAATCAGGGTGGTGGCAAGTGCCGTGCGCAGCGACAGCCAGTAGGTGAGCACATACAGATTGGTGCCTTTGCTCTCGCCCAAGCCGAACTGCCACTGGAATACCGACCACAAGGAGCTGAAAAACTCGTGCACGATGTCGGCATAGTTGTAATAGCTCAAGGTCAGGTTGATGCGTCCCATATCCGCATCCACCGCATACAGCGGGGTATAGGGCGGAATGGCCAGCTCCTGTTCGGCAAAACTGATTTTGAGCACGATCACAAACGGGATCAGGAACAGCAGCAGCAGCCAGGCATAGGGAATGCCCACCACCAGCCCCTGGCCGGGGCGGAAATTCTTGAAACGGTTGCGGTTGAGCCAGTTCATCATATTCCCCTGCCGGTTAGCGGTTCAGTGCGGTGGGCTGGTTTTCGGCCCAGCTGATGTACACGGTTTCTTCCCAGGTGGGCGGATCGATATTGTGTTCTTCCCAATGTGACGAGAGCACCTGGCTTTTGATGATTTTGCCCGAGGGCAGTGCCACATGGAAAATGGCAAAGCTGCCCAAATAGGCGATTTCCTTCACCTTGCCTTCTGCCCAGTTGAATTCGCCCAGATGCAGCGGTTTTTCCTTGTGCAGCCGCACGTCTTCCGGCCGTACCGACAGCCAGATTTGCTGGTCGCCCGGGCCGGTAATGCCGTGGCCCAGCCGTACCGGATTTTGCAGGTCGGGACAGCCGATCACCACATGGTCGTGGCTGTCGGCCACCACTGCGCCCGGAATGATGTTGGTTTCGCCGATGAATTCGGCGGTAAACCGGCTGTTGGGATAGTCGTAAATGTCGCTGGGCGAGCCGACCTGTTGCAGCTGGCCTTCCGACATGATGGCAATCCGGGTGGCCATGGTCATGGCCTCTTCCTGATCGTGCGTCACCATGATGCAGGTGGCGCCCACCTGTTCCAGCGTGTTGACCAGTTCCAGCTGGGTTTGCTGGCGCAGTTTTTTGTCCAGAGCGCCCAGGGGTTCGTCCAACAGCAGCAGTTTGGGCCGTTTGGCCAGTGAGCGGGCCAGGGCCACCCGTTGCTGCTGGCCGCCGGAGAGCTGGTGCGGTTTGCGTTTGGCGTATTTGAGCATTTGCACCAGGCGCAGCATTTCCTCTACCCGGGCGGCAATCTCGTCTTTCGGCAGTTTGTCCTGCTTGAGGCCGAAGGCAATGTTCTGTTCCACCGTCATGTGCGGGAACAGGGCATAGCTTTGAAACATCATGTTGATCGGCCGGTCGTAGGGTTGCAGCTTGGTAATGTCCTGTCCGTCGAGAATGATTTGGCCCTGGGTCGGGGTTTCCATGCCGGCGAGCATGCGCAGCAGGGTGGATTTGCCGCTGCCGGAACTGCCGAGCAGGGCGAAGATTTCGTGTTTGTGGATGTCCAGATTCACATGATCGACGGCATAGTTGTCGCCATAGGTTTTGACAATGTCTTTGATTTGCAGATACGGGGTGGCGGTGTGGTTTGATGCCTTGGTTTCGCTCATGATGCTGCGGCTCCGGTGAGTGACGTTTAGGCGCGGACGCCAGGATATCCGAATGGTATTTTTGTAAAGACGGGCCTTTACAAACGGCGATTGTAGTAGAGCGCTGGAAACAGGGCAAATGAAATTGTGCACGGGTGTTTGGATACAGTGTAGTAGGCTGCCTGAAAACTGGAAGGGATTGGACCATCATTTAAGAATGATGATTATGAAAGTTCGGATACATGCTGTTATATAGGTATATAGGGGTTTTATCGTTGAGTTAGATTAATAATATAAATTAATTGAATTTTTTCTAAGATCTGCTGTTTGTGTTGTAGGTATGCCATGGTGATGGGTGTAAGTTGGTAAAATATTAATTTATTTTGATTTAACTTAGTTGCATGATTGTTTTTCTTTTGTTAAATTTCGTATGGATGCCGGCGTTGTTAGGGTTGGTGTGTGAATATTTATTTTTAAGGAAAACATATAATGATGAAACGTTTACCGTTTGCTGGACTGTTGGCTTGTTGTTTGCTGCTTTCTTCCTGTGCTGCAACCGAAAACCTGTGGAAAGCCACCACCAATTTAGCAGGCAGTTTGCAAGGCTTGGCCGGTGCCTATGAGAAGGATAGTCCGGACCAGATTTGCCAGGCTCGGAGCAGCAACCCGATCAGTGCGGAAGATCGGTATGTCGGTAAATATATGATGATTACCGGCAAAGTGACCAATATTTCGGAAACATATGCGCGTGAGCCAATGAGTACCGGTTTGCAGAAAGTGCCGCTCTTAGGGGTGCAGGTTTCGCCCAAACACACAATTGATGCGACATTGAGTTCTCTGGAAAAGCTGGCAGTGCGCAAGCTAAACCGTGGCCAAGTCATCACGGTTAAAGGAAAAATCAAAACTATTGGTTCGGGTTCCAGCTGCTATATTCAGCTGGAGAATACTGCCATTATTGAAAATCCTGATGCGCAAATTAAATAACCCGTGACGCATAATGCTTAAAGTCAACCCTGCCACTTGGCGTGTGGCAGGGTTGACTTTTGATGTATGGTGATGACGCAAGTGATGTATGGCTGGTGTACCGCCAATTGCTATAATGCGTCGCATTGCCCTGAGTCAGGAGACAATAGATTGTGAGTCACGATTTGAGCAAAACACTATTACCGTTCCAGCCGCAAATTGCCGATCGCATGCAGGCCGGCAGTGATGAGGTGATCCCGGCATCAGCCTCGTTTTACCGTACTGAGGGCGGTTATTGGCTGGCCTGGCATCAGGGCGTGGCCTGGGTCTTGGCACCGGACACGCCGCCGGAGGTTCCCTGTGACCGGGTGGAAGGCGCACACGATCTGGCCGAAGTGGTGGCGCTGATCGACAGCGGCGATTATGCGGCAATGGAAGAGTTTGACGATGATGATGCGGCATGGGATGCGTTGGTCGGTGCAGAGCCGCAGCCGCACGATTGAATGGATGGGTTTCAGGTAGCCTGGGCATGACAAAACACATTTTACTTGGCATCAGCGGCGGCATTGCCGCTTACAAATCTTGCGAACTGGTGCGTCTGCTGCGCCGGCAGGGATACACGGTGACAGTGGCAATGAGCCGGGCCGCCACCGAATTTGTCCACCCCAACAGTTTTCAGGCCTTAAGCGGCCGGCCGGTGCTGGTCGATACCCACGGCAGCAGCGGGGGCAACGGCATGGCCCACATCAACCTGACCCGCGAGGCAGACGTGATGCTGATTGCGCCGGCCAGTGCCAACACGCTGGCCAAAATCGCCCACGGCGTGGCCGACAATTTGCTGACCAATCTGGCCGCAGCCCGCACCTGTCCGCTGGCGGTGGCGCCGGCGATGAATGTGGAAATGTGGCACAACCCGGCCAATCAGCGCAATCTGGCCCAGTTGCGGGCCGATGGCGTATGGCTGCTGGGCCCGGCCGCAGGCGAGCAGGCCTGTGGCGAAGTGGGTTTGGGCCGCATGCTGGAAGCCGCCGAACTGGCCGACCGGCTGCCCGATGTGTGGACGCCGAAGCGGCTGGCCGGCAAACGGGTGCTGCTCACCGCCGGCGCCACCTTTGAAGCGATTGATCCGGTGCGCGGCATCACCAATATTTCCAGTGGCCAGATGGGCTTGGCGCTGGCCCGCGCCTGTCGGGCCGCCGGTGCCGAAGTCACTTTGGTGTACGGTCAGGTGCAGATACCGCTGCCGCCGGGCTTGGCGGAAACAGTGCTGGCGTTGAGTGCCGAAGCGATGTATCGGGCGGTGCACCAGCGGGTGGCGGATCAGGACGTGTTCGTGGCGGTGGCGGCGGTGGCCGATTACCGGGTGGCCAATGCCAGCGCGCACAAGCTGAAAAAAGACGGCGCCGGCCCGCCGCAGCTGCTGCTGGCGGAAAATCCGGACATTCTGGCCTCAGTGGCCGCCTTGCCGCAGCCGCCGTTCTGCGTCGGTTTCGCGGCCGAAAGTCATGATGTTTTGCGGCACGCGCGGGCCAAGCGGCTGAAAAAAGGCATTCCGATGCTGGTGGCCAATCAGGTGGCGCAGGCCATGGGACAGGACACCAATCAGGTGACGATTATTGATGACGCCGGCGAAACCGTTTTGCCGGAAATGGACAAACCGGCGGTGGCCGAAGCGATTGTGTCGCATCTGGCCACCCTGCTGGCCCAGGCTGCCTGAAACGGCAGCCGTGTTTTGGAAGGAAAACCGATGAATTGCCGTGCTCTGCCTCAGGTCGAACTGAAAATCCTCAACCCGAAAATGGCCGACCAACTGCCGCAATATGCCACCGCCGGTGCCGCCGGCCTGGATTTGCGTGCCGCCATTGAGCAGCCGTTAACCCTGGCGCCGGGCGAATGCGTGCTGGTGCCCACCGGCATTGCCATCCATCTGGCCGATGCCGGTTATGCCGCCATGCTGCTGCCGCGCTCCGGTTTGGGACACAAGCACGGGATTGTGCTGGGCAATTTGGTGGGCTTGATCGATTCGGACTATCAGGGTGAATTGCAAGTGTCGTTGTGGAACCGCAGCGATACCGCGTTTACGGTGCAGCCGCTGGAGCGGGTGGCGCAGATGGTGATTGTGCCGGTGGTACAGGCCGCTTTCCGCGTGGTGGACGAATTTGCTAAAAGCGCGCGCGGCAGCGGCGGCTTCGGCAGCACCGGCCGCGCCTAGGGTCTGTTGATAATTGACCGGCGAAGCGGTTTTTTGAGGCAAAAACCGCGGATGCCAGGCAAAAAGCGCAGCAAGGTGAACACCTTGCGCGCATTTTCAACGCCGCAGACGGGGATTTTTGACCAAAAATACCGCCGTTGCGTTGTGTCAACAGACCCTGGGCCTCGGTTTGCTGACCATCAACCCAACGGCGGGATTGGGGACAATGCCCGGTTTGTGGTGTTCAAGATGAATTTTGAGACGCTCACAACCATCAGGCTGCCTGAAACATGGATAACGGTTTCAGGCAGCCTGATGGTTGTGGGCGGGTACCGAAAGTGGCGGGTTTACGCCAGCAATGCGGTCACCGCCCCGCGCCAGTGCTGCAACAACAAGTCGGCGTCTGCGCGGCGGGTGTGCGGGCTCATCAGCAGCATGTTGTGAAACGGGGTAATCAAGACGCCGCGGTTGAGCAGGTAAAGATGGATGGTGTGTGACAAGGCATCGTCCAGGCGCGCGCCGGCTTCGGTGCCGTTGCGCGGCGGGGTTGGCGAGAACTGGAATTCGCAGCGGGCGCCCAAACGGGTCACGCACCAGGGCAGGCCCAAATCGGCAATGGCGGCTTCCAGACCGTTGGCCACATAGTTGCACAAATCCAGCATCCGGCGGTAGGCATCGTCGGTCATCACTTCGCTCAGGCAGGCGCGCATGGCGGTGAGGGCCAGCAGGTTGGCGCTCAGGGTGGTGCCGATGCCGCTGTGGCCGGGCGGCGCCTGGTCTTTGGCCGCCATCGCAGCCTCGGCCACTTCGGCACGCATGCCGTATACCGCTGTGGGCAGGCCGCCGGCAATCGGTTTGC
>JBHAET010000092.1:0-7080 GCA_041855705.1 Neisseriaceae bacterium | reverse complement strand
CGGTATCGCGGCAGGCGGATTCGTTATGCCCCACGGCACGCTTTCCGGCAGGCACCAAAATCTCGTTGCGGCAGTGCTGGTGCCGGAACTGCCGCAAATCCTGGCGGGTAACGGAGCAGTGATCCACAAGTGCCGCAGGTGGCGAGCAACACCGCCATCGCAATCGCTTGCTTCATCGGAGGTAATTCACCAATGCACTACCCACTATTGCCGGCACCACCCAAAACCAGCGTACCCATCCATTTGCGGCAACTGTTGATGCTGTGCGCTGCTCTGCACCTGCAAATCGGCAGTCATCCGGCCCTGTTGGCACAGGTTTCTACCCGGCAGCACGCCGGAGGGGGATTTTACATCATAAAAGTGCCGGCCTGCTGCACATAAAGATTGTCCGGATTCCAGGCATAGCCGGCCAACAGGGCACTGAGCATGCGGCGGTCTTCATCGGTGTGCGCTTGATGCAGCACTTCCTGAAAACGGCCTTCATACCAGCCTTCGACATAGCTGCGGAATGTGGACACCCCCAGATTGAGGGTGTCGGCAAACTCATGCTGCCAGTCCACCGGCTCACCGCCAAGCTGGCGGGTCAGCAAATCTGCCGCCAGTTTGGCCGAATGCACGGCAATGGTCACCCCCGAGGAAAACACCGGGTCCAGAAAACCCGCCGCATTGCCCAACAGGGCAAAATGAGGGCCATGGCTGTGGGTGACACTGGACGAATAACCGGGCAGATACATAAACGGCACATCGTTGTCCCATTCGGCACGTGCCAAGATGCGTGCCAGAAACGGTATTTCGGCCACGCTGCGGTGCAAAATATCAGCCGAACTGCGCAAATCGGCAAACCGTTCCGGCAAGCCGACCACGCCGATGGAACAACGGCCGTTGCTGAACGGAATCAGCCACATCCACACATCGCGATGCTGCGGATGCACCGCCACCAGATTTTTGTTGCGGTCAAAACCGGAGTCGGTAATGTGGTCATCAATGTGGGTGAAATGCACTTGCCGCATCGGCCAATCGGTCTTGCTTTCCCAGCCTTTGAGCCGCGGAATGGCACGGTAATAGCCACTGGCATCCAGCACAAAACGCGCTTCCAGGCGGTAAATCTGGCCACCGTCGGGCTGCACCAGCATTTTGGCGTGTTCGCCGGCACCATTAAACGCGGTCATGCTGTGGCCAAAACGCACCGTTACCCCTTGCCCGATGGCACAATCAATCAAAATCTGGTCAAATCGGTCACGCTGGACATTAAACGCAGTTCCCGGCCCGGCGCCAAATTTGTCGGTAAAACTGTAACGGGCGTGCCGATCGCCCCAGTTAAAGACCACACCGTTTTTATACTGAAAACCGTAACCGGCCGCCACGGCATCGGCAAAACCGGCCTCCTGCAAAATCTCCATCGCGTGCGGCAACAGGCTCTCGCCAATCACAAAGCGCGGAAAATACTGTTTTTCCAACACACAAACACTAAAGCCGCGCTGATTGAGCAAGGCAGCCGCCACCGCACCGGCCGGACCCGCGCCCACCACCACCACATCGAAATATTCGTTCATACGGCTTCCCCTTTGCCACCACACGGACAGTTCAAACGGTACATCAATAATGCATAAATTATAGCCCCAGCCAACACTTTTTCCTACCGCAAGCCCGACAATCCGGGACCTTGGCAAACCCCGAACCTCCGCCCGCTGCAGAGCTGCCATCCGTTCAGGCAGCCTCGCACACCGGCAAGGCTGCCTGAAAACACTGCGGGCCAAACGCCGGTGGTTTTCATGGCAACATAAATTGAGACCTTTGCAAAACCTCCAGATGGGGATGCAGTTCAAGGCGTAGCAGCACAGCGAGTGCAGACATAACATGAGATCAGGCAAGCGAGCGAGCAGCGCACAACGCTTCAAATGCGCCGCAGATGGGGGTTGCGAAGGTCTCAAATGATTAACCGGTCCGGCACCTCCATTCCACGGATTGCACCCATCAGGCTGTCCAATCCGGCAGGATGGAAACCCGCCACATCCGCTATAATGCTTCTTTCCAAAACCACTGCGGTCTTTATGCACCCCACCAACCAACGCATCAACCACCAGCCCGCCCTGCTGCTGTCCACCACACCTTGGCGCGAAAGCAGTCTGCTGGCCGAGGTATTCAGCCGCGATTATGGTCGGGTGCTGTTGCTGGCACGCAGCGCACGCAAACGGCAGAGCGAATTGCGCGGCGTGTTGGTGCCGTTTGTACCCATCAATCTGTCGTGGTACGGCACCCAGGAAATGAAAACCCTGCACCGTGCCGAATGGCTGGGTGGCTGGCCGCAGCCACAAGGCGAAGCCCTGTTTGGCGGTTTATATGTCAATGAACTGGTACAGCAGCTGACCGCCCGCGAAGATCCGCATCCCAAGCTGTTCGATGCCCTGTGTATAGTGCTGCGCCAGCTGGCCATCACCACCGATCACCCCAGCATTTTGCGCCGCTTTGAATGGATGTTGCTGCAAGAAACCGGCTTCGCCCCCGATCCGGCCCGCGACCAGCACGGCAATCCGATCATCGCCACGCAGCGCTATGCCCTGCAAGCAGAACAGGCACCGCGCCCGGTATCGGTTCCGCCACTGGCCGGCGGCAACGAAGTGATGGTGCACGGCCATACCCTGCTGGCCTTGGCCGGTGGCGATTGGCCCCATGCCGAAGCCCTGCGCGAAGCCCGCCAATTAACCCGCATGCTGCTGGATTTCCGCCTGCCCTACGGCAGCCGCAGCCGCCACATCTTGCAACAACTGCGCCAATGGCAGCAGGCACTGGCCAGCGGAGAATCTCATGACCGACCGGCAATCGATGCCGTGCCACCGGCCGCTGCCGACGATTGAACTGTTAAATTCAAGACGGCGGGGAATTTAGCGCCGGCTCAGGTCTTCCGCGGCACACACGGCGGAAGACCAGGCCCACTGAAAGTTGTAACCGCCGAGCCAGCCGGTTACATCCATCACTTCCCCGATAAAATACAGATTCGGCTCGATTTTGCTGCGCATGGTTTTGGAGTCGATTTCCGCCACATTCACACCGCCGCGCGTGGCTTCGGCCTTTTTGTGGCCATCGCTGCCGCTCGGATGCAATTGCCAGGCATTCAGGCTGCGCCCCAGCCGCTGCAAAACCGTATGCGGGGTGTCGGCCCAGGCGCGGCCGGCCAAACCGGCAAAGTCCGGTTGTGCCAACCACACTTCCAGCAGGCGTTCGGGCAGATTGGGACACAATTGTTTGAGCGCGGTTTTCAACCGGACTTTCTGCCCCGACTGGCCACGGCACAGGGCATCGGCCACATCGGTACCGGGCACCAAGTCAATCACCACCGCATCACCCGGTTGCCAATAACTGGAAATCTGCAAAATGGCCGGTCCGCTCAGGCCTTTGTGACGAAACAGCAAATCTTCCTCAAACCAGATGGCCTGTTTGCCGTTGCCATGTCCAATGCGCACCGGTAAAGCAATGCCCGACAAGGCATCCCAACCCTGTTGTGCCCAGTGCTCGAAACGCAAGGGCACCAGCGCGGCTTGCGGCGGTACAATGCTGTGACCAAACTGGCGTGCCAGTTCGTAACCCAATGCGCTGGCACCGACGGCCGGCGCCGCCAAACCACCGGTGGCCACCACCAAATGGCGGCTATGGAGCAAACCGTGACTGGTGTCGGCAGCAAACACCACACCGGAGGCTGCCTGAACACGTTGGATCGAAAACAGTGTGCAGCCGGTATGCCACTGCACATTGCCATGCGCACATTCGCTTTGCAGCATCGCCACGATGTCGCGTGCACTGCCGTCACAAAACAACTGGCCTTTGTGCTTTTCATGATAGGCAATGCCATAACGCTCGACTAAAGCGGTAAAGTCTTGTGCCGTATAGCGTGACAGGGCATGACGGACAAAGCGCGGCTGTTGTGAAACGTAATAGGGAGCGGCATCATGCCCATTGAGCTGGCGGTTGGTGAAATTGCAGCGGCCGCCGCCGGAAATGCGGATTTTTTCACCGATTTTGTGGGCATGATCCAACAACGCCACCCGATGGCCATGCTGGCCCAGACGGGCGGCGCACATCATGCCGGCGGCACCGGCGCCGATAATGAGGGTGTGCCATTCGTTGGTTGGGGTCATGACTGGAACCGTAATTGGCGGCGCCGGCACCAGGCAACATAGGGCAGCAACAGCAGATTCATCATCAGCGCATAAATCAGCGCCGGCAGGGCAAAAGCAGGCTGGTTGAGCACAAACGGACTGGCGGCAATCGCCATTGCCTGAGCCGCATTCTGGATACCGACTTCAATCACAATGGTGCGCTCCTGCGGCACGGACAGCAAGGCCAAGCGGGACAGCAGCAAACCGCTGCCCATGGCCGCGACCACCAATGCTGCCGTGGCCGCCGCCAGCGAGGCAAAGTGTTGTACGATCAACTGGCGGTTGGCCATCACAAACACCACAACCAACAACAGCAAGGCCGGGAATGCGGCCTGATCCAACCAGGCAGCGGCCCGTTGCGCCCATGCCGGCCGGTGGTGGCGCAACCACATGCCCAATGCCACCGGCAACACCACCAGCAACACATTTTGCAATAGCAACTGTGCCACCGGCAAACGCAACGCACCACCGCTGTCCCATCCTGCCGAAGCCAATGCATACAGCAACAGCGGCGGAATGGTGAACACGGTAATCAGGCTGCTCAACACGGTGAGGCTGACCGACAATGCCACATCACCTCTGGCCATCAGGGTGAAGACATTGGAAGAACTGCCCCCGGGCGCGCAGGCAATCAACATCAGGCCAACCCACCATACCGGTGGCAGGTTGAACAGGGAAGCCACCAGCAATGCCAACAGCGGCAACAGCACGATTTGGGCCACCAAGCCGACACCCAATGCCTGAGGCTGCCTGAATACGGCGGCAAAATCGCCGGGTTTGGCCGACAGCCCCAAACCGAACATCAGCAACAACAATACCGGCAACACAATTGCAATCGAACTCATACAAACCAGAGCCAGAATGATGTGAAAATCAGATTGAGCAGGCACCGTGGGGAATCAAGCATTGCCCCACCTGAAGGAACAGTCGGATGCCGTGCCTGCAACGCCACCAATCTGCCCGTCATGGCAAAAGCCCCGCACCAGGCGGGGCTTGCAAGAGCGTGGCACACCGCTTATTCCAGCACCACTTCAACCCGGCGTGCTTCGGCATTGTCACCACTGCCCTCAGTCACTTCCGGTTTGCGCAATTCGATGCTGGCCTCCGCCACACCGAGAGCCAGCAAGGCATCACGCACGGCCAAGGCACGCTGTTTGGAAATTTCTTCATTTACTTGGGCATTGCCGGTACGGTCATGAAAACCGGAAACCACGGCTTTGCGTCCTTGTTGCACACCGCTGATAATGCCCGCCAGTGCGGCATCACCACCGGCAGCCAAGCTGCTGGAGCCGGTGGCAAAATAGAATTTGACCACACCGTTTTCCACCACCACCTGATCGCCTCCGGTCAGCACCACACTGCTGGCTGCCGGCGCATCAACCGGAACGGTATTGCTGTTGCTGTTGCCCCAAATGGCAAATCCAACCACCGCAGCCACCACGGCGCCTGCCGCCAAACCGGTTGCCCACAGGCCGATGCGCTGGCTGTTGTCTTCGTCATCCTGATACATGAAAACCCTCCTGTTGAATCACACGTAAATCAATCGGTCAAAACACAAAATCGCCGCATTATACCGCATCCGCCTCTGCCGTGCTGCATGCCACGCCCAGGCAGCAATCAAGCGTTCACTATTCCCCCACTCCAAATGACGGTTTATGGTATGGGTGATATCGCTTGCTTGGTATTTAGATGTAAAAAAAAACAGCCCGGAAAGGCTGTTCTTTTTGTGAGTGTGGTGCGGACGGAGCGCATCTTGCTATGTTCCATATCGGCACCGTTTGCGCCGCTATTAAACTATATTATCCTACATATCAACGCAGTATAAAGCACTGTTGCACTATATTATTCCGCGTCAATACTATTTTGCCCTATCATGATTGCACCAAAATTGCACCAACACAGACATGGCAACTATCATCCAGAGAAACGGAAAATGGCGCGTACAAATCCGCATGAAAGGGGTTTCCCGTTCGGCCACGTTCGATCGTGCCACTGATGCCAAGGCATGGGCGGCTAGGGTGGAGTCCCAGATTATGGACGGCATACACGGCAACGTTCCGCGCAATACCGTGTTCGCTGACATCGCCCAGCGTTATCTGAAAGAAGTCACCCCGTCAAAGCGGGGCGCACGGGAGGAATCTTACCGCATCGGGCGGATATTGCACACTCCGCTGGCCAACGTGCAGCTTTCCGACCTGCGGGCGCAAGACTTTGCAGACTGGCGCGACCGAAGGCTGCAGGAAATCTCGCCGGTCAGCGTCGGGCGTGAATTGTCCACCCTGTCGGCCATCTGCGAACACGCCATGAAAGAATGGGGCTTACTGTGCGAAAACCCCGTCCGCAAGATCAGTAAACCGAAAAAGGGTAAGGCCCGTACCCGCCGCCCAACTGAACAGGAAATCACCGACATCTGTTCTGCTTTGCTTTATGAACCGGACGCCAAGCCGGTACTGGCCGTGCAGCGGGTAGCCATCGCCATGCTGTTTGCCATCGAGACCGCCATGCGGGCAGGCGAAATTTGCGGATTAAAATGGGCAGACGTCAACTTACCCCGGCGTCTGGCACACTTGCCGATAACCAAAAACGGCGACAGCAGGGATGTGCCTTTATCTGCGCGGGCAATAGAGCTAATCGAAAAGCTGCGCGATATTGACCCGGTGTGGGTCTTTAAACTGGACGCAAAAAGTCTGGATGTACTATTCAGGCGGGCGCGTGACAACTGCGGTATTCAAGACCTGCATTTCCACGATACCCGCCGCGAAGCTCTCACACGTCTGTCAAAAAAAGTACCAGTTGAAGTGCTGGCAAAAATCAGCGGACACCGCGATCTGAGGATACTGCTCAATGTATACTACCGGCCGGACATGGCCGACATTGCGCAAATGCTCGACTAGTGCGGCCACGCCTCAACCAACGCCCGATGCCG
>JBHAET010000091.1:0-5138 GCA_041855705.1 Neisseriaceae bacterium | reverse complement strand
GCCGGCAAGGTGTGTTCGGCCTCGGCGGCGTAATAGCGGCAGAAATCCACCGCTTCGCGCACTTCGGCAATCGCATTGTTCAGGGTTTTGCCGGCCTCGCGCACTGCCAGCATCATCAGTGCCGGTGTGTGTTCCTCCATCAGATCGGCAAACCGGCGCAAACAGGCGGCACGCCCGGCCGCGCTCTGTTCCTGCCAAGCGCTTTGGGCCGCCACCGCGGCGGTTACTGCCTCGGTGGCCAGTGCGGCATCGGCAAACGACACTTCGCCCACCACATCGGCATGGTCTGCCGGATTGCGCACCGCCTGTGCCGCCGCCACCGGCCGCGCCTGGCCATTGATCAGCGAGGCTACCTGAAACGGTTGTTCGGCGGCCCGGTTCATGTGTTCCTGCAATTGTTGCAAGACATTTTCATTGCTCAAATCCAACCCTTGCGAATTGAGCCGCTCATTGCCGTACAGCTCGCGCGGCAACGGCAGGGCACGGTGCAGGCGTATGCCTTCCTCGGCAATGATGTCAAACGGGCTGCGGATCAGGTCGTCGATGCTGATTTTGTCATCGACAATCTGGTTCACAAACGAGGAGTTGGCGCCGTTTTCCAACAGGCGGCGCACCAGATAGGCCAACAGGGTTTCGTGGGTGCCCACCGGCGCGTAAATGCGCACCCGCCGGCCCAGGTTTTGCGCCCCGACCACCTGGTCGTAAAGGGTTTCGCCCATGCCGTGCAGACACTGGAATTCGAATTCCTTGCCCTGCCCCATTTGGTAAATCGCCGCCAGGGTATAGGCATTGTGGGTGGCAAACTGCGGAAACACCGCATCCTGTGCCGCCAGCAGCTTGCGCGCGCAGGCCAGGTAGGAGATGTCGGTGTGCACCTTGCGGGTGTACACCGGATAGCCGTCCATGCCGTCCACCTGCGCCCATTTGACCTCGCTGTCCCAATAGGCGCCTTTCACCAGACGGATCATCAGTTTCTGGCCATGTCGGCGCGCCAGATCAATCAAAAAATCAATCACAAACGGGCAGCGTTTCTGGTAGCCCTGCACCACAAAGCCGATGCCGTTAAAGCCGGCCAAATCGGGATCGGCCACCAAGGCCGTCATCAGGTCCAGCGACAGCTCCAGACGGTTGGCTTCTTCGGCGTCGATATTGAGGCCGATGTTGTATTGCTTGGCCAGCAGGAACAGCTGTTTGAGCCTGGGCAGCAATTCGTTCATCACCCGTGCATGCTGGGCGCGCACATAGCGCGGGTGAATGGCCGACAGCTTCACCGAAATGCCGTTGCCCTCGTACACCCCGGCATTTTTCGCATCCTGGCCGATGGCATGAATGGCGGTCACATAGTCCTGATAATAGCGGTCGGCATCGGCCTGGGTCATGGCCGCTTCGCCGAGCATGTCAAACGAGAAGCGGTAGCCGAGTTTTTCGCGCTCCTTGCCGTTTTGCAGGGCTTCTTCAATGGTTTGTCCGGTAACAAACTGTTTGCCCAGCATGCGCATGGCGTAATCCACGCCTTTGCGGATCAAAGGCTCGCCACCCTTGCCCAGCATACGGGTCAGCGCCGCACCAAGACTGGTTTCATTTGACGGGGTGGTCAGTTTGCCGGTGATCAGCAAACCCCAGGCAGCGGCATTGACAAACAGCGACGGGCTGTTGCCCAAATGGCTTTTCCAGTCGCCATCGGCCAGCTTGTCCTGAATCAGCTTGTTGCGGGTGGCCTTGTCGGGAATGCGCAGCAAGGCCTCGGCCAGGCACATCAGCGCCACGCCTTCTTCGCTGGACAGGGTGAATTCGTGCATCAGCGCATCCACGCCGGAAGACTTGCTGCGGCTCTCGCGCACCTGGCTGACCAGGCGGCGGGCCAAGGCGGCGGCCGCGCCCTGCTCTTCGCCGCTCATCTGGCCCAGGCGCAGCATCTCTTCCACGGCTTCGGTTTCATCACGGCGGTAGGCATCGGTAATCGCCTGACGCAAGGGGGTTTGTGCCGGATGGGCAAATTGGAATGCTGTCGGTTTCATCATCAATCTTCTTCAGGTTAGAAATGGGCAAAAGCCGGGTACAGGATACTGCATTGACCGCCACCAGGGTTTTGACCGGCGGCAAACCAGGGCTACCGGCGCCAGCCCAAAGCAGCAAACTTGGCACAATACCGTCTGCAACCTTGCCAAAGCCTTGCCCGTTGCTGCCGTTCAGGGTGCTGCCTGCACGGCATCCATGATCAGGATGAGACCTTTGCAAAACCTCCAGATGTGGACGCAGTTCAAGGCGTAGACCACGCTGCGAGTGCAGACATAACATGAGGTTAGGCAAGCGAGCGAGCAGCGCACAACGCTTCAAATGCGCCGCAGATGGAGTTTTTGCAAGGGTCTCAGGATATTCAAAGCTGCGAGGCTGCCTGAAAACCGGTTTGCCGCATCGCAAAACCCGCTTTCGGCAGCCTGGATTTCCGTTTCAGGCAGCCTCGTATTTATTTGGCTGCACGGTAATCGGCATCGGCTTTTTCAAACCGCTCCTGCACCGCCTGGCTGGGGGCTTTGCCCAACAGCGAAACCACCACCACGGTCAGGGCGCAGGCAATGAAGCCCGGTACGATTTCGTACATGGTCTGCAAACCGGCAAGCTTGAGTGCCGGATTGGCATATTCGGCCCATACCACCACCACCACCGCACCGGCCACCATCCCGGCCAGCGCGCCATTGGCGGTCATCCGCTTCCACATCACCGACAAAATCACCACCGGACCGAACGCGGCGCCGAAACCCGCCCAGGCATAAGCCACCAGGCCCAGTACGCGGCTTTCCGGATTGGCGGCCAGCAAAATGGCAATCACCGCCACCGCCAGTACCATGACGCGTCCCACCCACACCAATTCCTGCTGCGGGACATTCGGACACAAAAAACCTTTGTAAAAGTCTTCGGTAATCGCGCTGGAGCACACCAGCAGCTGACAGGACAAGGTGGACATCACCGCCGCCAGAATGGCCGACAGAATCACCCCGGCCACCCACGGATTGAACAACAGGGTCGCCAGTGCAATAAACACCCGCTCCGGGTTGCCCTGCATGGCCGCCGCCTGCTCCGGATGGGCACCGAAATAGGCAATGCCGAAATAACCGGCGGCAATCGCGCCACCCAGACACAGCACCATCCAGGTCATGCCGATGCGGCGGGCGCTGGTCAGCGATTTCACGTTTTCGGCCGCCATAAAGCGTGCCAGGATGTGCGGCTGGCCAAAATAACCCAAGCCCCAGGCCGCGGTTGAAATGATGCCGACAATGGTGGTGCCCGCAATCAGGCTGCTGTATTCCTTGCCGGCCTGTGCGGCTGCCGCCTGGATCGCGGCATTCATTTCATCGGCACCGCCCAGCGCCAGATACACCATGACCGGGGTCAGGATCAGGGCAAAAATCATCAACGATGCCTGTACGGTATCGGTCCAGCTCACCGCCAAGAAGCCACCGATGAAGGTATAGGCAATGGTGGCACCGGCGCCCAGCCACAATGCCTGCTGGTAAGACAAGTCCGCAAACAGGCTCTGGAACAGGCGGGCACCGGCCACCACCCCGGAAGCACAATAAATGGTAAAGAAAAACAGAATGATGAAGGCCGCAATCACCTTCATCGTCCGGCCCTCGGCACCGAAACGGTGGAAGAAATACTCCGGCAGGGTCAGCGCATTATTGTTGTATTCGGTGTGCACCCGCAAACGGCCAGCCACCAGAACCCAGTTGAAATAGGCACCCACGGTCAGGCCGATGGCAATCCATGCCTCGCTCAGGCCCACCGCGTAAATGGCACCCGGCAAACCCATCAACAGCCAGCCCGACATGTCGGATGCACCGGCCGACATCGCCGTCACAAAGGGGCCCAGACTGCGGCCGCCCAGAATGTAGTCATCAAAATTGCGTGTGGAAAAATAGGCGGCCAGGCCAATCAGCAGCACCGCCACCAGGTAGACACCAAAGGTGACATACATGGGATTCATGATGTTTATCACTCCGATTCAAATAAAGTATTCCCGCCCCGATTGCCAGACAAACCGCAACGACACAGCGCTCAATGCACGCCCAGCGGCGCCGCGGCATCGCCGTACCGGCCAAACCGCGTTGCAGGCGCGCATTATGCCAGAATGCCCGACCGCACAACCGCCAGTCGGAACCGCTCCCTGCCGTTGCTGCAGCGCATCAATCGTATATGTGCGCACCCGCCGGCAGCACAAAGCCCGTACTGTCTGGCAGCCGGCCAGCTCTACTTTATTTGCAAAAATACGTAAAGCAATTGTCTGATTCCAGCAACATCTGTTGCTGCACCGCAAACAATGGTGAACGTTTGCGCTGTTGCCCGCGCATGGCTGCAGCCCGCATGACATGGCCTCCGGCAACGGTTTGGCAGCAGTCAAAACCGCCCATGCCCGGCGCAAACACCACCAGATTCCTTGGCATTCGGTTTCATCGCACCCGCCTGCACGGCAAACGGACACGGCAGACACCAATCGGCACGCACCCTGTTGATGGTCGCCGCAATCGTTTGCGGATGATCATGGCCATGACCAGATTTTAAATTTCCTTGCAAAACCGGATACTAAAACAAATTCCGCACTCTGCTTCCGGCCACCGCTTGTCAAGGCACGCGCAATCTGGTTTAATGCGCACTTTCCGAAGCACGGGTGATTAGCTCAGTTGGTAGAGCGTCTGCCTTACAAGCAGAATGTCGGCGGTTCGACTCCGTCATCACCCACCAGTTTTTGTGTTGTGCTGCCTGCAGCGCAACATGCGCGGTGGTAGCTCAGTTGGTTAGAGTATCGGCCTGTCACGCCGAGGGTCGCGGGTTCGAGCCCCGTCCGCCGCGCCACAACACCCCAAAAAAACACCGCCAATGCGGTGTTTTTTTATTGCCTGATGCAAAACATCCCAGCGGAAGCCTTCAGCCTTTCAAACCGCCCAGGCCAAGGAGTATGTGACGCAGCCCCCAAACCGGCCGCCGGCTCCCTTTCAGGCAGCATGACCTTGCGCGCACGGCAACCATCCGACCGGTTTCAACCTCAGCCTGCATCCTAGGGTCTGTTGACAATTAACGCAACGGCGGTATTTTTGGTCAAAAATCCCCGTCTGCGGCGTTAAAAATGCGCGCAAGGTGTT
>JBHAET010000090.1:0-10408 GCA_041855705.1 Neisseriaceae bacterium | reverse complement strand
TGAGCATGGTTACCGTGCCTGAATCGCCCTCGCTGGTGCTGGCCGGAATGCAGGGCGCCAGCCTGCCCGTGATTGTCAGCCACGGCGAAGGCCGCGCCGATTTCAGCCACAGCGGCTCCGCCCCCGCCGATGCCGCCATTGCCCTGCAATATATCGACGGCAGCGGCACAGTGGCGCAAGACTACCCGCTCAATCCCAACGGCTCGCCGCTGGGCATAGCCGGTGTCACCAGCAGCGACGGCCGCGCCACCATTATGATGCCGCACCCGGAACGCGTGTTCCGCACCGCACAGATGAGCTGGGCGCCAGGAGCGTGGCAGCACAGCGACGTCAGCGGCTGGTATCGTTTGTTTGCCTGCGCACGCAAAGCGCTGGGTTAAATTTTCAGGCAGCCTGTAGTTGATTGAACGCATATAGGCTGCCTGAAAAAAGTCGGTCGGGCATCCATGCCCGACCGTTTTTTTATTTCCCCACCTTTCGGGCATTCATGTCCGACCTGCGGCATTGACATCCTACCCGTCCTACTCCGACAAACGGTTCAATACTTTGCACTCGGCTGCCTCGTGCCTGCCGCACCATTTCACTTCTTCCAAAAATTTTTTCACTTCGAGCAGCTGGGCGATTTTGGCTTCCGTTTCGGCCAAATGCTTTTCCGCTATTTCGTCTGCACCCGCACAATCACCTTTCGGATTTTGCTGTAATTGCAGCAGCTGGCGGATATCGTCAACAGAAAAACCGATGGCGCGGGCGGCTTTGATGAATTTCAGCGTATTCACCGCCTTATCGTCAAACAGGCGGTAGCCATTGGCGGCGCGCTGCGGTGCGGGCAGCAGGCCGGTTTTTTCGTAGTAGCGGATGGTTTCGATATGGGTATCGGTAAGCCTGCCCAATTCCTGTGTTTTGTAAAACCGGCTCATAACGGCTTGACTCTGTAGTAGGTACGGAGTTTAGAGTGTAACTCAAATCAAAAAACCGGAGAACCCCGATGTCGGAAAACTGCAAAACCCATTGCTGCGCCCCGGTTGCAGCGCAAACACCGCGCTATCGCAAAGTCTTGTGGTTTGCGCTGTGGGCAAATTTCACCATGTTTGTGGTGGAAATCGTGATGAGTGAAAAAGCAGGTTCTGTGTCACTGTTGGCTGATTCGCTGGATTTTTTCGGTGATGCAGCCAATTACGGCATCAGCCTGTTCGTGCTCGCCAAAGCACTCTCCGTGCGGGCCAAAGCCTCATTGCTCAAAGGCTCGACTATGGCCGTTTTCGGTTTGTGGGTGCTGGCCACAACGTTATGGAACGCGTTTAACGGCGTATTGCCCAACCATACGGAAATGGGCGTGGTGGGCTTTTTGGCGCTGCTTACCAATGTGGCCGTAGCCTTGGCGCTGTATGCCTACCGCGAAGGCGACAGCAATATGCAGAGCGTGTGGCTGTGCTCGCGCAACGACGCCGTGGGCAATATCGCCGTAATGGGCGCGGCAGGCGCCGTGTTCCTTACAGGCTCGAACTGGCCGGATTTGCTGGTAGCCGTGCTGATGGCGGTTTTGGCCTTGCAGGCAGCCTGGGTCATTATCCGCCGTGCCCGTTCGGAACTGCGCAACCCTGCCTAATTTCATTAGGGCATGATGTATGTGCCCCCGCTACTTAAATTGATACAAGCCATCCCCAACCATCCTTTGAAACGGAGTATCTGATGTCCCGCAAAGCCCTCTCCGCCGCCGCCGTTTTGGCTGTGGTGCTGTTCACCGCTGCCTGTACGGAAAAAACCGCCACTTCCGTTACCCAAGGCAGCACCTCTTCTGCCGCCAGCGCATCTCCGGTATTGCCGGCTGCACCGATTGCCGCCGCCGATATTTTGGTGCGGCCGCATTCTCCGGTGATCGGCGAGCAAAATGCACCGGTCACTTTAGTGGAATTTTTCGACCCATCCTGCGAAGCCTGTCGTGCGTTTTATCCGGTAGTCAAAGAAATTCTAGCCAAAAACGCACCTGAAGTACGGCTGGTTTTACGCTACACCCTGTTCCATGAAGGCTCGGAACAAACAGCACGGATTATGGAAACCGCACGCCTGCAAGGTGTTTATGAGCCGGTGGTGGCCGCTGTTTTGGAAGCACAGCCGCAATGGCACGACGACCCGAATGTAGCCGCCGCTTGGACAGCCGCCGCAGCCGCCGGTTTGGATGTGGAAAAAGCCCGGCAGCAAATGAACTCGCCTGAAATCGATGCCGTTTTGAAAACTGATATGGACGACGCCAAAGCGGTAGACATCAAAGGCACACCAACCTTTTTTGTCAACGGCTATCCGTGGGAAGACCGCCGCATAGAAACCTTTGAAGCCCTGATTGCCGACCGCATCGCCGCAGCCAAAAATACGGCCAAATAAATTTGACCACTCGCCAATAACAGGAGAAGTATCATGAAGCGCAACACCTTTCTTGCCATCACTGTTGCCGCCATGCTCTTAACCAGCGGTTACGCCATCGCCAAAGCCGTTGGCCAACCCCATCATAACGGCAGCGGGCATACTGCCGGTTGCACGCACAACAATCTAACCGGCGTGCATCACAGCAGTATGAAAGAACATCCGGTCGGTATGCATCACAATCCAGCCCGAACATCCGCCGAACAGGATGTGCAACCCCGGTAAAATGATGCGGCATAACTTCCAGCTCCAGAACAAACCAACAATTCGTTCACGGCTGCTTTTTGTTAAAAATACCCGCTTCTGTATTGCAAATGCGCGCAAGGTGCCCAACCTTGCTGCGCTTTTAGCTTCGTAAACCCGCGTTGTTATCCGCCTTGAATTAGATGTTTTTTTGCCTGAAAAATCAACTGCACACCCGAATTACCAGCCCCCCTGCATGATCTGAACGTGATGTACTTTGTACATTTCAGGCAGGCTTTCCCTTTGCTGCGACACGGGTTCCTTACCGTCACCCGCATACCTGATACCCCAATATGGCCCATTCCCACGCACACATCGACAACCCCCGTGATCTCAAAATCATACTGTTTAGCTTTGTCGTTATTACTCTTTTTATGTCTGCCGAATTCTGGGCGGGCTATTTTCTGGCCAGCGTACCTTTGGTTAACGATGCCGCACATATGTCGGTAGATGCGCTGTCACTGCTGCTGGCGCTTACCGCCCTGATTATCGGCTCCCGCCCCACAACCAAACGCCGCCGTACCGAAGCTGTGCTGGCGCTGATTAACGGCATTGCCCTTTTTGCAGTCTGTGCCTATGTCCTTATCGAAGCAGCTGCCCGTTTCAACAACCCTTATTCGTTCAATTCCGTCAGCCTCGGCATTGCCGCTACGGGCTTGGCAGTCAATCTGGCAGTAGCCAGATTCATTCTCAAAACCGACCGCCGCAGGCTCAATCTGCAAGCCGCCTATCTTCATGTATTAGGCGATATGCTTGGCTCGATAGTTGCCATTGTGGCACTGCTCAGCCTAAGAATCCCTTACGGAAAATGGTTGGACGTGTTGGTCTCGCTGGGCGTAGCACTCTTTGTTTTGAAAAATGCCGTTATGATTTGCTTCATGTCTTATTCCTCACTGTCCGGCAGAAAGACCGTCTGAAAACCTTCGCTCTGCCGTGCCGATATCCGGGATTACGCAGACCACGGCAGTTTACTTGAACGCTTTTTAATAATCCGGGGCATGCCTCTTATCCTGTCTTTGTACAGAGCTGTCGGACTTCCCTTTTTCCGCGTTGAAAAATTACCAGAAAAAGCTGCCGCCGGTTTGTTGGCGCTAGTTGTATTACGATGACTGCGACTGACAAGTCAAATCCGTTATCCGCCTCTAAAAAAAAGCGGCAACCATGATTGGAATAATCTGCCCAACAGCCCGCCAGCACAGTAAAATAGCGCCTGTCTTTTTCAGGCTGCCTGAAAATACCCGTCACTAATTTACATCAGGAGCACCACCATGCCTTTACTCGACAGCTTTACCGTAGACCACACCCGCATGCAGGCCCCGGCCGTGCGTGTGGCCAAAACCATGACCACCCCCAAAGGCGACACCATTACCGTCTATGATTTGCGTTTTTGCGTGCCCAACCAGGAAATCTTGTCGGAAAAAGGCATTCACACGCTGGAACACCTGTTTGCCGGCTTTATGCGCGATCACCTGAACGCCGATGATGTGGAAATCATCGACATCTCACCCATGGGTTGCCGCACCGGTTTTTACATGAGCCTGATCGGCGCACCGGCCGAAACCCGGGTTGCCGCCGCCTGGGAAGCGGCCATGCAGGATGTGCTGCGCGTGCGTGATCAAAGCCAGATTCCCGAGCTGAACGAATACCAATGCGGCACCTATACCCTGCACTCACTGGCCGAAGCACAGCAGATTGCCGGCAACGTACTGGCCCGCAAAGTGGGGGTCAACCGCAATCAGGACCTGGCTCTGGACATCCAGCGTCTCAACGGCGGCCAAAACCCGTAATGCCCTGCAACCGCCCGCCGGACCGGGCCCGACAAGCCGACAGCGCATTGTGCCAAATAAAAACCAGGCTGCCTGAAACAGAATTTCAGGCAGCCTGGTTTTTTGACACTGTCTTCTTGGCGACGGTTTAGCGCACGTCCACCGTCACATTGTCATGCTCGGCGGCCAGGTCTTTCAGACCCTGCACCTTGTCGGATGAGGCGGCTTGGCCTCCGCCTTGCAACAGTTTAAACACATGTTGGCTGATGTCCACACTGTTGGCGGGTGTGGCCTGCAAGGTGAATTTCGGGTTGGGGGTATGATGCAGGCGCAACCAGCTCACCATGTTGGGCAACTGCCGGGATGGTGACGACCCCATCAGTGCGGCAAAGATGGCCGGCAACTCGGCCTGCTGGCGTATGCCCAGCAAACGGCCGCGCCGGTCCAGGTAAAATTCGGTGGTGTAATACCAATCTTGCATCCAGCTGTTTGTGGCACGGCCCATGGCACCTGCTTCGTGCGCCTCAGACGCCGCGGGATCGGACGCCGCATCGGCAGCCGTTGTGTCGGAATGCGCCAATACCGCTTGCGCGGCTTCGGCAGCATCGGCAGCGGATTCTGCTGCAGCATCGGCAGCGGCTGCAGCGGCGGCCACAGCGGCCACCGCTTCAGACTCAGCCGCATCGGTATCGGTCAGATACGAGCCCATACCATACAGGGTAGCCATCAGCTGCATCCCGCCCAGCACCAGATCATAATCTTCGGCCAGTTCCGGCTGTTGCGCCTTGCGGCTGGTCAGCCTCTGCCGCCAATGTTCCAGCATGGCTTTGGCCAGTGCCTCGTTTTGCGCATAATTCAGCTTCATCGCCACCCGGTGACGGGCACCCAGCTGACGACCGGTTTCGTCCATGGCCAGGGTCTGGAACAGGTTTTTATCCAGTTGCGCATAGGCGTGGTCCAACACCGCGGGCATATCGGTCAACAATTCCTGCACCAGTTTCTGCCTCGGCGTCTGCTCACCCCAGCGCACCACCAGCAGTTTATCTTCCGGAATGAGTGTTTTATTTGAATCAGCGACCGCAGAACCCCACAGATTCACCCACGGCGACACACCGGCGGTATCGGCAATCAGCATCCCCTGCTTGACATCCAACTGCATGGGCAAGGACATGGCCATGACACTGGCCCGGGTCTGGTAGCGCAGCTCGGGCACGATTTCCACTTTGCCGGCCGGCACGTCCACCGCACCCTGATAGTTCAAGGAAGAATGACTGACCCAATGGTTCAGCCAGGGCCCTACGCCACGCTCCGGGTCATTCTTTGCCGGATGATCATGCCCGGCTTCGTGCTCATGCCCGTGATCCTCGGCCGCTGCCGCCGGTGACGGCTTCTCCGGAGCGGCATTTTGCGGTGCCGAAGCATCGGTTGGCGATGGCTCAAAATAAACACGGCCTTCAAACTGGTACTGGCTGTCGCGGGCCATGCTGCTTTGCAGCGACTGACGCACCATCTGATCCGGCGGCAAATGGCCGACACTGCTGCAGGCACCCAGTCCCAAGGTGCACACGGCCAGTGTCAAACAGGAAATACGGGCAGACATGCGGCTTCTCCTTTACATTTCAACATGCAGACAAAACGAACGATGATCACGGTTTCAGGCAGCCTGCAATGCTGCGCGCCAGCGTGCCACCTGCGCCCGTACCTGTGCCGGTGCGGTGCCGCCAATGTGGTCGCGGGCATGGAGGCTGCCTTCCGGGGTGAGCACATGATACACGTCTTCGGCCACCAAATCGCTGAATCCTTGCAGCACGTTCAGCGGCAAATCCCCCAAGTCCACGCCCATGCCCTCGGCATGACGCACCGCCTGGGCCACCACTTCGTGGCTGTCGCGAAACGGCAGGCCTTTTTTCACCAGATAGTCGGCCAAGTCGGTAGCGGTGGCAAAGCCCTGCATCACCGCCGCACGCATGTTTTCCGGTTTTACCCGCACGCCGCGCATCATGTCGGCATAAATGCGCAAAGTGTCTATTAAAGTGTCCACGGTGTCAAACAGCGGTTCCTTGTCTTCCTGATTGTCTTTGTTGTAGGCCAGAGGCTGCGATTTCATCAGCATCAGCAGACCCACCAGATGGCCGATCACGCGGCCGGATTTGCCGCGCACAAGTTCGGGCACGTCCGGGTTTTTCTTCTGCGGCATGATGGAGGAGCCGGTGCAGAAGCGGTCGGCAATGTCGATAAAACCGAAACGCGGACTCATCCACACAATCAGCTCTTCGGAGAGGCGGCTCAAATGGATCATCACCAGCGAAGCGGCGGCGGTAAATTCGATGGCAAAGTCGCGGTCGGAAACGGCATCCAGCGAGTTTTGGCAGATTTGCTCGAAGCCCAGCAGGCGGGCGGTGGTTTCGCGCCGGATCGGGTAAGTGGTGCCGGCCAAGGCCGCCGCGCCCAAGGGCATGCGGTTCACCCGACCGCGGCAGTCGGCCATGCGTTCGTCGTCGCGGCCCAACATTTCCACATATGCCAGCATGTGGTGGCCGAAACTCACCGGCTGGGCTACCTGAAGATGGGTAAAACCGGGCATCACCACCTCGGCATTCGCTTCGGCCAAATCCAGCAATGCCGCCTGCAAGTCTTTAATCAGACCGCGGATCACGCTGATTTCGTCGCGCAACCACAGGCGGATGTCGGTGGCCACCTGATCGTTGCGGCTGCGGCCGGTGTGCAGGCGTTTGCCGGCATCGCCGATTTTGTCGGTCAGCCGCCGCTCGATGTTCATGTGCACGTCTTCCAGATCCAGCGACCATTCCAGCCGGCCGGCTTCGATATCGGCCTGAATTTCGGCCATGCCACGCCGGATTGCTGCCAAATCATCGGCCGACAAAATGCCCGCCTCGTGCAGCATCTGGGCATGCGCCAGCGAGCCCTGGATGTCCCAGTGTGCCAGCCGTTGGTCGAAATCAATCGAGCCGGTGTATTGTTTGACCAGTTCGCTTACCGGCTCATTGAAACGGCCGGACCAGGTATCGTGTTTGCTCATGAATGTGTTTCCTTTGGGTTGGATGCGGGGATGGAGAAGACATTTCAGTCGGTGCCGCGCGCGCGGTTGGCATGGAACTGCGCCTGCCAGTCGGCAAACTGGCCCTGTTCGATGGCTGCGCGCATTTCGGCCATGATCACCTGATAAAAATGCAGGTTGTGGATGGTGTTCAGTTGTGCGCCAAGAATTTCGCCGGCTTTGTGCAGATGATACAAATAGGCGCGGCTGAAATTTTGGCAGGCGTAGCAGGTGCAGGTTTCGTCGAGCGGTCGCGTGTCGTGCTTGTGTTTGGCGTTTTTGATCTTGATGTCGCCGAAGCGGGTGAACAGCCAGCCGTTGCGGGCGTTGCGGGTGGGCATCACGCAGTCGAACATGTCCACGCCGTGCGCCACGCCGTAGACCAAGTCTTCGGGCGTGCCCACGCCCATCAGGTAATGCGGTTTGTGCGCGGGCAGCATCGGGCCGACGGCGCGCAGCATACGGTACATTTCGGGTTTGGGCTCGCCCACCGACAAGCCGCCGATGGCCAAACCCGGAAAGTCAAACTGTTCCAGCCCGCGCAGCGATTCCTCGCGCAAATCTTCATACATCGCGCCTTGCACGATGCCGAACAGGGCATTGGGATTGTTCAAATCTTCAAACGCTTTTTTGCTGCGTTCCGCCCAGCGCAGGCTCATGTGCAGCGATTTTTGCGCCTGCTCGTGCGTGGCTTCGCCGGGCGTGCATTCATCCAGCTGCATCACGATGTCGGAATTGAGCACAGTCTGGATTTTCATTGAGATTTCGGGCGACAAAAACAGTTTGTCGCCGTTAATCGGGCTTTGAAAGGTGCAACCCTCTTCGGTCAATTTGCGCATCTCGGACAGCGAAAACACCTGAAAACCGCCCGAATCGGTGAGAATCGGCTTGTCCCAACCGATGAATTGGTGCAGGCCGCCGAATTGCTCGATCACTTCCAGCCCGGGGCGCAGCCATAAATGGTAGGTGTTGCCGAGGATAATCTGCGCGTTGATGTCGTGCAGGTTTTGCGGCGTCATCGCTTTGACCGAGCCGTAGGTGCCGACCGGCATGAATACGGGGGTTTCGATGGTGCCGTGGTTGAGTTCGAGCGTGCCGCGGCGGGCGTGGCCGTCGGTTTGGTGCAAGGTAAATTTGAGCATGTTGTGATTGGGTTATCGTATGGGTTTGCGGCGGGCCGGAGCGCATGATGTTTACAGGCTGGCAGTTGGCCATAAACGCAACAGCAGCATTCTGGGCAATATTCCCCCGTCGGCAGCATTGAAAATGCGCGCACGGTGTTCAACCTTGCGGCGCTTGTTGCCTGGCATCCACGGCTTTTGCCTCAAAAAAACCGCTTCGCCGGTTTATGGTCAACAGACCTCAGGGTATCCGCAGCGGGACAGGGGACGAGGCTGCCTGAAAGCCGGCACGCGGTCAAAAAACCACGGATTCCGGGCGGCATCGGGCACGGCCAACGCAGCGCGATTATACTGCGTTTCCCGCAAACGGCGCTTGTAAAATCTGCCTGTCTTGGCTATAATCCGCCGCTTCATAAACAGGCACGTAGCTCAGTTGGTTAGAGCACCACCTTGACATGGTGGGGGTCGTTGGTTCGAATCCGATCGTGCCTACCAAATCCTTCGGGGAACAGCGCAGATTGCATTCGCTGTTCCCCTTGTTTTTGTGGTTTTCAGGCAGCCTTGGCACCCAGTCATACCCCCGAAACAAAGAAAAATGAAACGTCTGTTTTTTATCGCCCTCTTGCTCCCCACCCTGAGTGCACGCGCCGACTATGCGCAAATCCATGACACCGACGGCCACACCCATCTGCGCCAACAGCCCAACCGCCACAGCCGCATATTGGGCAAAATCCCCACCGGCACTTATGTCTACCTGCCCGAAACCGACGAAGGCGGTGAACGGCAAAACGGCTGGCGGCTCGTCTACGATTTGCGCAATGGCCGCACCCGCGAAGGCTGGGTCCACACTTCGCGGCTGATCCTGGTCTCCACCTACGAACGCATACCGCTAACCGCCACCGCAGACGGATTTGACTGCCTGAAAAACGGCAGCGGGGTGCGGGTTAAGGTGGCGCGTTTTGACTATGCCGCCGAGCAACGGCGCTTCACTCGCGGCCAATACGGCCTGACCCATTACCGCGGCCAACCGGTGTTCGGCACCGACGGCACCATTCCGCAAACCCATTACCGTGAAATCGCCTTTGTCCGCAACGGCCAAGCAGCAGTCGCTGCCCGCAGCCTGTACGGGCACCTGTTCAATCCTTATTTTGATGACCCGCAAGAAACCGCCGAACGCAGCCATTGCCACTACCGCGCCCAAGACGACACCTGGTTTCTGACCGCCGTCATTGCCGACGGCGCGGCATACAGCGAGGTATTGTTTGTGTTCCGGCACGGCCGCCTGCAGCAGGTATTGGCATCGTTGCATCCCGAAGCGTAAAGACCGAGCCCAAGACAGACAGAAAAACGCGGCCAAACCGTGGCCCAAATCCCGTTTTCGCCATCGTCCGCCGCTTTCAGGCAGCCTGAAATTGCTGTTTCCGGGTAAACAAAATATAATTTGCCCCGATTAAACAGCCTCGCCCAACTATTTTCAGGCAGCCTGAAAGTCAAAATTTCGGGCTGCCTGAGCATTATTCTCTCAAGGAAACACCATGTCCCAAATCAACATCACCCTGCCCGATGGTGCCGTGCGCCAGTATGATGCGCCGGTGACCATTGCCCAAATTGCCGCCTCCATCGGTTCGGGCTTGGCCAAGGCCACCGTGGCCGGCAAGGTCAATGGCGTGCTGCGTGATGCCAGTGATCCGATTCACGAAGATGCCGCCGTGCAAATCATCACCCCCAAAGACCCCGAAGGCGTGGAAATCATCCGTCACTCGTGCGCCCACTTGGTCGGCCACGCGGTCAAACAGCTTTAT
>JBHAET010000089.1:0-3319 GCA_041855705.1 Neisseriaceae bacterium | reverse complement strand
GCGGCGTTGGCGGCCTCCATGGCCAGTAACTCTGCGCGTTCGGCATTGGCATCCATGGTGGCTGCCGAGAGCGCTAAAACCGAAGCGATGAATTTCCAAAACGAAGCACTTGCATTGAGCGGAATCATCCAGGCACAAGCCGCTGAAGCTAAAGCATCCGCGTTGACGGCACGCTCCGCGCAAACCACTGCTGTGGCGGCCAGCACACGCGCCCAAAATGCCGCAATGTTGGCAGAAACGGCATCCCAAAGCCTGACTCTGGGTGAAACCAAAACCATTGATCATGCCGACAATGCGATATTGACCGGGTTTTATGTGGCGGCGGCTGGTGGCCCGGAGGCAGGCGATTGGGTGATCAAGGTAGTGGCTAATGGTGATGTGGTGCACCAAACCGCTGAAAACAGCAGCAATGGCAGTGCATACCAGCGAACGGTCAATACCGGCACGGGGGTTAAAACGCCATGGGTTTCTGCCGGGGTGAAACTGTCTGATTTGGCCAGCACGGCGGGAGGCAAGGGGGTGGATTTGGTGGCCGGAGCCTCTAAAACCGTACCCAGTATCTCTGACTTGCGAGCGGAACAATCCGGTTTGGCGCGAACGGTAGTGGTGGCAGGCTACTACGCCGACAAACCTGGTATTGGCGGCGGGGTGTTTATGGCCGATCCATCGGACAAGACGACCGCCGACGACGGTGTTACGGTGATTGTCAGCGCCAACGGTACGCGCTGGCGGCGGGTGGCCACCACGCTCAGCCCGTTTGACGCCGGCGCTCGTGCCACGCCGGGAATAGATGATGCCGATGCGTTTGCCCGACTAGCGTCGGCGGCATCCGTCGATTTAATGGGGGCGACGTACTATTTGTCGATTATCCCAAAACTGCCAACCGATGTGATCGCAAGCGGTGCGACGCTGGTATTTGACAAGCAGAAATATGCCGTTGACAGTCTGTTTCTTGGGCGCATTCATGGTCGCCTCAGTATCAGGGGAAGTGTGCCAGTATCTAACAATATTACGGCTTTAAATCTTGAAAGCGCCGACTCTTTTGATCTTGATTATTACATCAACGACCAGCGCACGATTGCTTATCAGGTGCTGTCGTGCACGTTTGCCAAACCGGTAACGGATGGTGAGATTGTGACAATTAGCCAATCCACCGACCGACTGCTGGATGGCTGTTTTGTGCTGTTTGACTGTGACAACAACACCGGCAAGATTGCTATCATGACACCGCACGCCACCAGTCTGACATCGGTTGCGTTGCCGGTGGCGGCAAAAATCCATCAGACCGTGATCCAGTGTGATAAGACTGCGATCAATCTTAGCAATGGCAATCTGTATCTGAATAATCTTGCCATCACCGGCAACTGTCTGCCTGTCCCGCGCGGACGCAGGGGGCGATATTTTGACCCTGCCGGCAATGCGGGCGGCATTAGCGGCATTATAGCCAGCAATGCCGAAATTGAGATGGGCTCAAATGTCGCAGTTAATGGCTTTTCAGGCACCCAGGTGGCGTCCGGCGATTGTGGCACCGTGATTGCAAACAACATCTTTTGCAGTGGCGGCGGCCGCAACGGCATTAGTGCGGCATCCAGCAGTAAAACCTACGGACAGGCGGCCATCGTGTCCTACAACCTGCTGGATGGCTGCATTGCCCAGGATACGAGCTTTGGATTTTATCCATCCGTCCGCTGTATTGGTAATGGTCGACATGGCATTGTCGCCAGCCTGGGTGCGTCTGTTAATGCCACATCAGCAACATTGTTGCGCAATGGCGCATGGGAGCGTACCGGAGACGGCCTGCATTGCAACAACGGCACGATGTTGTGCATTGGTGCGATCGCAAAAAACAATTTCGGCAGTGGCATCCGTGCCTTCGGCGCAGGCGGTGCCCGTGGCACCGGGGTCATGATCCAGAACAATGACGTGGGCATCAAGATTGAAGCTGGAGCGCGGGGCTTGTTCACCGGGAACGTGACCAATAACACATCGCACGATCTATATATCCGTAGCGGATCTTATTTGTTTGGTGCGGGTTTGCAATACACCACGTCAACCGTTACCGCCAATCAGCTTAATAAAGACGGGTCTTTATTACAGACTACATCAACAATCATCTAGGGGGTATTATGTTTCTGTTATTTAACGATAAAAACATGCTTGAAACGGTTTTGGAATATGAGGCTGACGCCACGCAACTGCCGGATGGTTATCAGCAAGTAACGGGCGATCCGCCGCGACCTGGGCAAACGGCAGTTTTGATTGCTGGCCAGGTTGAGTATGTGCCGGAGGCCCCAAATCATTATTACGCTTGGGATGGCAAAACTTGGATTCTGCCGCCGGAAAAAGCGGCCGAAATGCTGGCGGATGAAAAAAATCGGCGACTGCACGACTTAAACGCTCAAGCTCAAAAAATAATCAATGATGCGCTTGGCATTGATAAGGTGCCAGATTTTGAGGTGTCGAGCTGGGCAGCGCAGGCGGCTGAGGCGAAGGCGTGGCAGGCCGATCAATCTGCGCCAACGCCGGTACTCGAAGGGATTTCCGCCGCCCGTGGGATTCCGGCTGACACACTCAAGGCGGCAGCTTTGCGCAAAGCTTTGGCCGCCGAGCAGCTCACCGCCCACATCGCCGGCCAGAGGCAGGCATTTCAAGGCGTGATCGAGGCCGCTACAACGCTTGAGGCGTTGGAAAAAATTGAAATCAAATTCACTTTGCTGCGATAAGGATCATCCATGAAAACAAACATGCCCGAAATGGGCAACGGAATCGGCATTGGCGGCAGCATCGCGTGGGTGTTTGGGTACTTCAAGCATATCGACTGGCTGACCACTACCGGTGTACTGGTGGCGGTGGGTGGCTTTTTGATTAACTGGCACTACAGCCGGCAGCGCGACAAGCGCGACGCGGCGGCGGAAAGGCGTGAGCAGGAGCGGCACGAAATTGAGATGCGCAGGCTGCGCGGGGAGGTGCAAGATGGCAATGAGCAATAAAGCAAAAGTATCGGTGGGCTTGCTGACGGTATCTGCCGCATTTTTTGCTGCGCTGATCAAGCATGAGGGGTTTCGATCTGCCCCGTACCGTGACCAGGTTGGCGTGCCCACAATTGGCATCGGCAGCACCCAGTACCCGGACGGAAGCAAGGTATCGATGCAGGACAAGCCGGTGACACAGGCGCAGGCGGTGGAAATTTCCCGCGCGCACATCAGCAAAGACGAGGCGGCCTTTCGTGCCAGCCTGCCGGGGGTGAAATTGTCACAGGCGGAATATGACCTGTATCTGGATTTTGTGTACCAGTACGGCCGGACGGCATGGAGCAAGT
>JBHAET010000088.1:0-10061 GCA_041855705.1 Neisseriaceae bacterium | reverse complement strand
GGTGTATGCCCGCGAACTCAAAGCGCACGGCGCCATGGCGGCGCTGCTCAAAGACGCCATCCGTCCGAATCTGGTGCAAACGCTGGAGGGCACGCCGGCGCTGGTGCACGGCGGCCCGTTTGCCAACATCGCCCACGGCTGCAATTCGGTGATTGCCACCCGCATGGCGCAGCATCTGGGGGATTTTGCAATTACCGAAGCCGGCTTCGGCGCCGATTTGGGCGCCGAAAAGTTTTACAACATCAAATGCCGTCTTTCCGGCCTGCAACCGGATGCGGCGGTGGTGGTGGCCACGGTGCGGGCGCTGAAATACAACGGCGGCGTGGCGCGCGCCGATTTGGCCGCAGAAAACCTGGCCGCCCTGCGCCAAGGGCTGCCCAATCTGTTGCAACACATCGACAATATGCAGCAGGTATTCGGCTTGCCGGTGGTGGTGGCCATCAACCGTTTTGCCGCCGATACCGATGCCGAACTGGCGCTGGTTCAGGCAGCCTGTGCCGAACACGGCGCCCGCGCCGCGCTGACCGAAGTCTGGTCGCAAGGCGGTGCCGGCGGCGAAGCGCTGGCACAGGCGGTGATGGACGCCTGCCAACAAACCGCTCATTTCCGCCTGCCTTATGCGGATGATGACAGCCTGGCCGACAAAATCCGCAGCGTGGCGCAACAGATTTACGGTGCCGACGGAGTGGATTTCAGCCGCCAGGCACTGGCCGAAATCGAACAGCTTACCCGGCTGGGTTTCGCACGGCTGCCGGTGTGCATGGCCAAAACCGCGTATTCGTTCAGCGACAATCCGCAACTGCTCGGCCGGCCGCAAGGCTTCCGCCTGCAGGTGCGCAGCCTGAGCGTCTCGGCCGGGGCCGGTTTCATTGTGGTACTGTGCGGCGACATTCTGAAAATGCCGGGATTGCCCAAGGTGCCGGCCGCCGAACACATCGATGTGGATGCCAGCGGCCGCATCAGCGGCTTGTTTTGAATCCTGCTTTGCGCCAGCGCAAACCGGCCACCACCACCGGTGGTATGATGATGACGTTCCAAATCCCCGTTGCCGCCGATACCGCCCATGTCTGCCACTTCCGCCCCGCACTACAAAGCCTTCATCAGCTACAGCCACGCCGACAACCGTGAAGTAGGCCGCAAATGGGCCGACTGGCTGCACCATGAATTGGAAACCTATCAGGTGCCGCACGAATTGGCCGGCCAGCCCAACCAGTACGGCCAAACCGTGCCGACGCGGATTTATCCGGTGTTCCAGGATGAAAAAGAGTTGTCGGCCAATGCCGATTTGAGCGCTTCCTTGCAAGATGCGCTGGACCGCTCGGAATTTCTGATTTACCTGAGTTCGCCCCGCTCCGCCCGTTCGGTGTATGTGCAGGAAGAAATCAAGCATTTCAAGCAAACCGGCCGCGGCGGCAAAATCATTGCCCTGATTTTGCGCGGCGAGCCGGAATACGGCAGCGAACAAACCGAAGCGCAATGTTTTCCCGATGCCCTGCGCTTCGGCGTGACTGCCGAGGGCCAAATCGATTATGGCCGCCACGAAGAGGCGCTGGCCGCCGATGTGCGTCTGCCGCACAGCAGTGAAGAGGGTTTTACCAGTCCCGAACATTACCGCCGCCACCTGCAGGCGCAGCAGCTGCCCAAAGCCCAGATCCGGCAGCAGTGCGCCGAATACGGCGAGCGGCTGCAACTGGCCAAGCTGAAAATCATCGCCACCATTTTGGGGGTGCCGCTAAACGAACTGACCCGCCGCGACCAGGCCTACCAGCTGGAGCGGATGAAACGCAAAAACCGCAACATCAAACGGGTGGCCGGCGTGGTGTCGGTACTGGCCCTGCTGGCCGCGGCCGCCGGCATCTATGCCTGGCAGCAGAAAAACCTGTCGCAGCAACACTTGGCCCAATCGCTGTACGCTTCGGGCATCAGCAAACTGGCACAGAACGAATACGGCGAGCCGGCCGCCTACATTGCCGCCGCCGTGCGCAACGGCAGCGCCACCGCCCGTCAGTTCGCCGAATCAATGCTGGCCGCCAAAGACGACCGGGTGCTGCTGCCGGACACGGCCGCCAACCATGCCGCCTTCAGTCCCGACGGCCGCTGGCTGGCCGGTTTTGCCGACCAGGGCAACGGCCGGTTTGTGCTGCAATGGTGGGACACGCGCACCCGCCAACCGGTGTCCGATTTGGCCACCCTCACCACGCGCACACCCGCCCGGCCGCTGTTTGACCAACAAGGCCGGCTCTATGCCAACAGCGATGGCGAAATCGTGCGCCTGCACACCGACCGAAAGCAAAGCGAGGTGTTGTACCGCGCCGCCGCAGCGGACGGTATCCAGCTGGCCGCCGTCAGCCCCGACGGGCAATGGCTGGCGCTGCGCCATTACGACCCGTCGGCCATCGAACTGGTGCGCAGCGGCAGCAGCGAACCCGGCCGCCCAATCCCGATCGATCCCGCCGCCAACGGCCAGATTGTCTTTGCGCCCGACAGCTTGCGCGCAGTGGTGTGGCAGCAGGACGATGCCGGCAGCCGGGGCGAAATCATCCGTCTGGATGACGGTGGCAGCGCGGTGCCGTTTGCTACTCCCGCCCGCGCCACCCAGGCACGTTTTGCCGACGACGGCCGCCAGTTGGTACTGTTCGACAGCCGCCAACTGGTGCTGCTCGATACTGCCAGCGGTCACAGCCAGTTGCTGGACGGCCGCGATACAGGCTATGTTTGGGTTGGTTTTAATCCGGATCAGCGCACCCTCTTGGCAATGGGCAATACCGGCTATGCGGTCTACCGGCGCGACAACGGCCGTTTGCAAACCACCCAAGTCCTGTCATTGGGTCCATTGTTGCGCGCCATCGCACCCGATGCCGAGTTGTCGCCCGACCAGACCCAGCAAATCACCACTCTCAACAAACAGACTTACCTGCAAAACCTCGGCAGCAACAACCTGCTGATCGGCGACCTGCACTTGGCGGCCGACAACCGCCAGGTGGTGGCCGATCCCGATGGCCCCCACCTTTGGGTATTGGCCGCGGAGGGCAACAGCATTGACCGCATTCAAATCGAAACCCAAACCCGCGAAACCGGCAAAATCAGGCTACCTGAAACCGCTGCTTACATACGCGTATTGGACAACGGCCTGCTGATGGCGGTGTCGCCGCAAAAAACCGTGCGTTTTTACGACCCGGCCAGCGGCCAGCCGGTGGGGCAGGCAGTGGCCACCGAAGCGCGCATGATCAACATCAACCGCGAGCAAACCCGCTTCCTCGCCCGCACCGGTGACAACAGCTTCGGCATCTGGAACATCCGCGACGGCAGCCGAGTACTGCATTACCGACATCCGCAGGCGCTGGGCAATTTCACCACCGACGAATCATTCCGCTATCTGCTGATGACCGACGAGCGGCGCTGGCAGCTGCTGGATCCGGCCAACGGCAAACCGCTGCTGTCCGGCGATCAGGGGCTGAGCAACGCCGTATTCAGCCCCGACGGCCGCTGGATGGCGCTGGCCAACACCAACGGCCAGACCGATGTCTACCGGCTCGACACCCTGAAGCGGCAATTCAGCCTGCCCACCGCCGCCACCCCGATACTGCGTTTTTCGCCGGACGGCGAAATCCTGCTGGCCGCCCACGACACCAAACGGCTGCGGCTGTGGCACACCGCCACCGGCCAGACCTACGGCCAAAGCATTCCGGTACTGCCGGATACCAAGCTGCTGGCCTTTTCCGCCGACAGCCAGCGCCTGTTTTTACAGGACTACATCGACGGCCAGCTGACCCCCAGCGTGAAAATCATCGACACCGCCAGCGGCAATCTGAGCGCCCTGCCGCTGGCGCCCGGTCTCTATCACAGCCTGCAACTGGTGGGCGGCGAGCAGCGGATTGCCGGTGTGGAAAGGCTACCTGAAGGCAGCCGCGTCAAAATCTGGCAGATACCCGGCGGCCAAAACCTGCCGCCCGAGCAGCTGGCGGCGGATCTGGAAGCCTTTTACGGCCGCAAATACGACCCGCAAACCGGCGCCATCGACCATTACCGGGCCGCATCGCAACCATTCAACAGCTGGTATTTCCAAAACATTTATACCCGGCCGGTGGCGCCCGGTGCCGACACCACGGTGGTGGACGCCATCAGCCGCTTAAGTCCGGTACCCAACAACGAAGCCCTGCAACAGCTGGGCGGCACCTATTTTTACCATCCGCTGGCCAAAGCGGCCTTGGCCGAATATTTTGCCCGCCAACCCGACACCCGGGCACTGGCCGGCGCACTGGCCCGGCTGGCCGAACGGCAGCTGGCACAGATTGACAACGAAGCCGTCCGCCAACAAGTGCGCCAATTGCTGGCCGCACCGCCCGCGCGCTAGGGAGTGACGTCAGAAGGCTTGCGAAGCGGTTTTTTGAGGAAAAATCCGCAGATGCCAGGCAAAAAGCACAGCAAGATTGGACATCTTGCGCGCATTTTTAACGCCGCAAGTGCGGATTTTAACCAAAAATACCGCCGCGACGCTTTCTGACGCCACTCCCTAAAGCGTGCCAAACCGATGGGATGAAGCATAACGATGAAACTGTCTGCCAAAAGCAAAAGCCTGTTTTGGGGCGCCGTGGTGGTGGCGGTACTGGTGCTGACCTGGGTCGGCCTGTCGCAGCACTACCCGGAAACCAATACCCTGCGCTATCTGCCCGACCGCATTTTCCGGCTGGTGAAAACCCTGGCCGGTAACGACCCGATGGGCTCGGGTGTGGAGCCGGAAAATCTGCCGCTGGCGCTGATCGCGGCCAAGATTCTGGTCACCCTGATTCTGTTGCGCGCCTTGCTCAAAATCGTGGAAAAAGTGTTTCACGAGCAATACACCCTGCTGCGGGCAGCAATGAAACGCGGCCACACCATCGTGTTGGGCACCGGCGGCCGCAGCCGCCACCTGCTGCAAAGCCATCTGGCGCGCACCGGCCAAACCGCGGTGGCGGTCACCACGGCATCGGATCATGCGGATTTGGCGGATCTGCAACGCCACGGCCATGTCGTCCTCAGCGGCGACCCGGGCGCCGAAGAAACCCTGCTGGCCGCCGGCGCCCTGAAGGCCGCCGAAGTGATTTGTTTCGACCGCGAGGAAAAAACCGGCATTCAGGCCGCCGCCCGCCTGTCGGCACTCTACGCCCGCCACCAGCCCGGCCACCGCCTGCGCTGCTTTGTGCACCTGAACAACCCGCGCTTGGTGGAAGTGTTCGGCCAGCACCGCCGTTGCGACGGCGAGAGCGGCGTTGAAATCGTGTTTTTCAACCTGCACAAAATGCGCGCCCGCCACTTTTTCCAGCAACTGCCGCAACAGCTGGCCGCCCAACTGCAGCAACCGGCGGCACACATCCGCCTGCTGCTGTTCGGCTTCGGCGACGCCGGTCAGGCACTGCTGCTGCAAGGTCTGCGCGTGTTCCATCTGCTCGACGGCCAGAGCAGCCAATGGACGGTGTACACCGCCAACCCGGATGCCCATGCCCGCCGCTTTGCCGACCAGTATCCGCAGGCGGCGCAGATTGCGCCGGTGGTGTTTGCCGAGGATAACGGTTGCCTGAACCGCATACTGGCCGCGCAACAGGCCGATCTGCCGCCGCAGGGGCTGCTGGTGGCGATTTGTGCCGATGAAGACAGCAACCGCAATCTGGATACCGCCGCCAACCTGCTGCAATTATCGGCCGGAGAGGATTTCCCGATTTATGTTTGCGGCAGCAGCCGGCGCATTGCCCCGCTGCTGGCCGACAGCGCACGCAACCGCCTGCACTTTTTCGGCGACGAGGCCGAGTTGTGCGACGACGAACTGATTACCGGCAACCGTCAGGACCGGCTGGCACAAGCGATTCATGCCGATTATCTGCAGCAAATCGGCCAAGAGGTCTCCGCTTCGGAAAGCCGCGCCTACCAAGCGGCCTGGCAGGCGCTGAGTGAAGACGCCAAAGACGCCAACCGCGCCCAGGCCGACCACATCGTCTACAAGCTGCTGCTTACCGGCAAAGACTTGGGCGGCCGTCCGGATTTCAGTCCGGAAGAAACCGAACGGCTGGCCGAAGCCGAACACCGGCGCTGGGCCGCCCACCGTTACCTCAACGGCTGGTGCTACGGCACGCAACGCGACGACGGGCGCAAACGGCACCCTTCTTTAATCGACTGGGCACAACTGAACGAGCGCGAACGGCAAAAAGACCGCGACACCATTTTGCGGCTGCCCAAACTGTGGCCGCCGGCCAACTGAGCCACACCTAAGCACCTGACGTAAACGCCTCAATACGTCTCAGACAAACAGAGACCATGCGTGGGTTACCACCCTACACTAGGAATGCATCATGAATCTCTACTGGCAAACGTACTGCACCGCAATCAATTGGCATGAATTGGCCGAACTGTACCGTCTGGCGCCCTTGGGCAACAAAACCGCCGCCGGCCTCAAAACGGCTTATACCAACAGCGCCCTGGTCTGTTTTGCGCGGACCGATGGCCAACTGGTGGCTGCCGGCCGTGCCTTGGCCGACGGTGTCGACTGTGCCTATTTGTGCGATATTGCCGTTCATCCTGACTGGCAAGGTCAAGGGGTGGGGCATGAGCTGACCCAGCGCCTGCTGACTGCCGCTGCCGGCCACCGCAAAATCATGCTGTATGCGGTACCGGACAAGCAGGATTTCTACGCCCGATTCGGTTTTCGGCCCATGCTGACTGCCATGGCCCTGTTCGACGATCCCGCCTTGGCCGCCGAACGCGGCTACATCCGGTTTGAATCTTGAACACAATCAGGTCCCAGACCTTGTATGAACGGCACCCATTGTCCGATCCGGCGGCATCCGGCAATGACCGCCTGTTGTGATGCCGATATCCCAACCGAGGCTTTTGCAAAACCTCCAGATGTGGATGCAGTTCAAGGCGCAGACCACGCTGTGAATTCAGACATATCAAATAGATAGACAAACAAATGAGCAGTACCCTTCGCATCAGCCGGCACGCTGTGCACACTGCCGGCGGGCCTGTGCCACCGCCGCATCCAACTTGGCCGCATCCACCTCGCCCAACAGGGTGGTTTGGAAACCGCAACGCGGGGCGCGGATCAGGGTAAACGGCAACGCTCCGACCGGATTGCCCAAGCGCTGCATCCAAGCCCGGCTGTCCCGGCCGCTGTAACGCCAGATGGGATAACGGACCGGTGTTTGCCGGACAAAGGCGGCAATATTGGCCTCCTGGTCCAAAGCCACCCCCACCACCGTGACCGGCGGCCGCTGCCGGCTTTGGCGCTGTGCCTCGGCCCAGCGCGACAACAGCGGCATTTCGCGACGGCATGGCGCACACCAGGTGGCCCAGACATTGACCACTTGCACGCCGTCAACATCGCCCAGCACCGCCGGCCGGTTTTGCGGCCAGGTCTCCAGTTCGGCGGCGGCCACCGCCCACAGGGCCCACGCCCCCCATACCACGGCGCCGCAACGGCGCACCCAAACAGCACGTGTCTTCATGCCGGCAACCATACCGTGCCGCTGCCGGCGCGTCAATCGGCCACCGGCTTGCTGCCGGGTCGGGTTTACCGTCATAATGGTGCATTGCGGCAAGCAAGCGATTGGCCGCATTTGCAGGAAATGTCCTATGAACCACACTGTTTTGCTCTACCACAATCCGCGCTGCTCCAAGTCGCGGGCGGCACTCACTCTGCTGCAACTGCGCGGCATCCATACCCGGGTTGTCCATTATCTGGACCAGCCGCCGACAGCCGACGAATTGCGCACCCTGATCCGGCAACTGGGACTGGCTTCCGCCCGCCAGATGATGCGTACCGGGGAGCCGCTGTATGCCGAACTGAATCTGGCCCAAGCCGATGAAGCCGCCCTGATTGCGGCCATGGCCGCCCACCCGCGCCTGATCGAACGGCCGATTGCGGTGTGCGGCGGCCGGGCCGCCATCGGCCGCCCCTTGGAAAACATCGAAGCCATCCTGCCCGACAGCCCGGCTGCCTGAAACAGCAGATTGCACCGCCATGCGCCAACGCCGCCCTCTTTTTTTCCGCTCGCTGTGGCTGGGTCTCAAAACCGGGCTGCTGCTGGCGCTGTGCAGCCTGCTGTTCAGCGTGTGGCAGGTGTATGCCTACAGCCGGCCGGTGGCGGTACAACCGGCCGATGCCGCGGTGGTGCTGGGGGCGGCGGCATGGGACAAACGGCCGTCGCCAGTGTTTCGCGAGCGCATCAACCATGCGGTCGAACTCTATCGCCAGCAATTGGTCGGCAAGCTGATTTTCACCGGCGGCACGCCCAAGCCCGGCTTCATGACCGAAGCCGAAGTCGGCCGCCGCTATGCCCTGAGCCAAGGGGTGCCGGAAGCCGACATTCTGTATGAAAACCGTTCGCGCGACACCTGGCAAAACCTGCGCAATGCCCAGCGGGTGGCCGCCGACAATAACCTGGACCGCCTGGTCATCGTCAGCGACCCCTACCATCTGGCACGGGCAGCGGTGATGGCGCATGATCTAGGACTCAACGCCCAAGTGTCGCCCACCCCCACCAGCCGTTACAGTCAGGACGTTTCCAGCCGTGCCAGCCTGCGTTTTTTCGCCCAGGAAAGCTACCAGCTCACCATGTACCGCTGGCTGGAATGGTCGCGTGCCGTCAGCCGCGGATGGCAGCGGCTCACCCGCGGCTGACCGCTTGCCGGCAAAGGCCAACGCGAGCATTCTGCTGGCGTGTCAAATGGTATAAAATCGCGGCTCCCATCTTCTTCCAGGCTGCCTGAAATGCTTTATTTGTGGCTCAAACTCCTGCATGTTTTTTTCATCATTGCCTGGTTTGCCGGCCTGTTTTACCTGCCGCGTCTGTTTGTCAACATGGCAATGGTGTCCGCCGGCAGTGTCGAATACCAGCGCCTGTTGCTGATGGCGGAAAAACTGTTCCGCTTCATGACCCCGCTGGGACTGCTGGCCCTGATCAGCGGCTTTCTGATTCCGTTTGTCACCCAATGGTGGGGCATGGGCTGGGTGCACACCAAGGTCACACTGGGGGTCGTGCTGCTCGGCTACCACGGCTTTTGCTGGAAACTGCTGCAAGACTTCCAGGACAACCGCAACCGCTACAGCCACCGCTGGTATCGGGTATTCAACGAACTGCCGGTGGTGGTGCTGGCCGTGGCCCTCTATCTGGTGGTGTTCAAACCTTTCTGAATCTGCAACGGAACCGCCCTGAATGAGCATTGAAATCGAACGCCGCTTTCTGGTGGAAGGTGATGCCTGGCGCCGGCTGGCCACCCCGCAAACCCTGCAACAAGGCTACCTGAAAGTGGACAAAGCATGCAGCATCCGGGTACGCATTGCCGGCAATGAAGCCTGGCTCACCATCAAAGGCTTTATTTCCGATGTCTCGCGCCACGAATTCGAATACCCGATACCGCTGGCCGATGCGCAGACCATGCTGGCCCAAATGTGCCCGTTTGCCCTGGAAAAGCACCGTTACACCATCGAATACCAGGGATGTGTATTCGATGTGGACGAATATTTCGGCGACAACGCCCCGCTGGTGGTGGCCGAAATCGAATTGCCCGCCGAAGACACCCCGTTTGCGCGCCCCGACTGGCTGGGCGCCGAAATCACCCATGACGGCCGTTTCAGCAACGCCTATCTGAGCCGCCACCCCTACGGCCAATGGCCTGCCGCAGCCGCCACCCCGATTCCGAACCCTAAGGACTGACTCATGAACCGCAACCAACAATTATTCGACCAAGCCAAAACCGTGATTCCCGGCGGCGTCAACTCGCCGGTACGCGCCTTCGGCAGCGTGGGCGGCGTACCGCGCTTTATCCGCAAGGCGGCCGGCGCCCGCGTGTGGGACGAAGACGGTGTCGAATACATCGATTATGTCGGTTCCTGGGGGCCGGCGATTGTCGGCCACGCCCATCCGGAAGTGATTGAGGCGGTGCGCTCGGCGGCACTGGACGGTCTCTCGTTCGGCGCCCCCACCGCCGCCGAGGTCACCATGGCCGAAACCCTGGTCCGCCTGATGCCCAGCATCGAACAGGTTCGGCTGGTCAGTTCCGGCACCGAAGCCACCATGTCGGCCATC
>JBHAET010000087.1:0-6445 GCA_041855705.1 Neisseriaceae bacterium | reverse complement strand
TACAGCTTTTGGAACAAAGACGGCGAGCGCTTCTGGGTGAAATTCCACTTCCGCACCCAGCAAGGCATTGAAAACCTGAGCAACGCCGAAGCCGAAGCGGTTATCGGCAAAGACCGCGAAAGCCACCAGAAAGATTTGTATGAAGCCATCGAGCGCGGCGATTTCCCGAAATGGAAAATGTATGTGCAAATCATGCCCGAAGCCGATGCCGAAAAAGTGCCCTATCATCCCTTCGACCTCACCAAAGTGTGGCCGAAAAAAGACTATCCGCTGATCGAAGTGGGCGAGTTCGAGCTGAACAAAAACCCCGAAAACTTCTTTGCCGACGTGGAGCAATCCGCTTTCGCACCGAGCAACCTCGTGCCCGGCATCGGCGTATCGCCCGACAAAATGCTGCAAGCGCGCCTGTTTAACTATGCCGACGCGCAACGCTACCGCTTGGGCGTGAACCGCAACCAGATTCCGGTAAACGCACCGCGCTGCCCCGTGCACAGCAACGCCCGCGACGGTTACGGCCGCGTGGACGGCAACTACGGCAGCACCCTGCACTACGAACCCAACAGTTTCGGCCAATGGCAGGAGCAGCCGCAATACGCCGAGCCACCGCTGAAAATCAACGGCGATGCCGCCCATTGGAACTTCCGCGAAGACGATGCCGATTATTTCAGCCAGCCGCGCGCACTGTTTAAGCTGATGAACGCCGAACAGCAACAAGCCCTGTTCGACAACACCGCCGCCGCCATGGGCGATGCGCCGGACTTCATCAAATACCGCCATATCCGCAACTGCGTAAAATGCGACCCGGCCTACGGCGAAGGCGTGGCCAAAGCCCTAGGCTTCACCGTGGCCGATGCCGAAGCCGCCCGCGCGAGCGACCCGGCACTGGGCCAGCCGAGGCTGCTGTAATGTGGTTTGAAATCGGTGAGTGGCTGGCCGAAACCATAAACCGCCGGCACCCGCCGGCGTGAATCGGCTGCCATTAAAATTGAGGCTGCCTGAAAAGCTTTCAGGCAGCCTCAATTTTTGCCCAATTACCCGATGAGACCTTTGCACAATCCCCATCTGCAACACGCTTCTGCATTGTCAGTTTGAGACCTTTGCAAAACCCCCATCTGCGGCGCATTTCTGCGTTGTGCGCTGCTCGCTCGTTTGCCTAACTCCATGTTATGTCTGCACTCGCTGTGCTGCTACGCCTTGAACTTCATCCACATCTGGGTATTTTGCAAAGGTCTCAGTTTATGCCCTTTAGGGTACTACTCGCTCGCTTAGCTTTTCTCCATGCGATATCTGCGTTCACAACATGGTTACACCTTGAACGGCATCCACCTGAAAGTTTCGCAAAAGTCTCAGGCTGCCTGGAGGCAGCAAGACACGCCGGCGTCAACCGGCCGCCTGATGTGTTTTGACCGCCGCCACCAGGCGCTGCAATGCCTGTGCCAGCACCGACCGCGGGCAGGCGATGTTGAGACGGATGCAGCCTTCGCCATTGTCGACAAACATCTCGCCACCTTCCAGAATCAGGCCGGCCTGCTCCAGAAAAAAGCGGGTCAGGTTAATCGATGGCTCAAAATAGGCACTCAAATCCACCCAAGCCAAATAAGTCGCCTCCGGAATGCGGAAGCCGGCCTGCGGCAGGTGTTGTGCCAAATACGAGGCCACCAGGGCAAAGTTATCGTCCAGATAGCGGCACAGGGCGGTTAGCCAAGCTTCGCCTTCGCGGTAAACGCCGGTGGCCGCCGCCAGGCTGAGCGGATTGACAAACGGGTAGTGCCGTTGCTGCCACACCGCACGCAACTGGGGGTCGGGAATCACCACCATGGCCAGCATCAGTCCGGCCAGGTTAAAGGTTTTGCTGACCGCCATGCAGGTAATGATGTCCTGCCGTTCGGGAAACAGACTGGCCAACGGCACATGGCGCACGCCGCTGCGGGTCAGGTCGCAATGAATTTCATCAGACACAATGCGTACGCCGTGGGCAAAACACAATTCGGCCATTTGCCGCAATTCGTCCGCTTGCCAAACTCTGCCGCTGGGGTTGTGCGGATGGCACAGGAAAAACAGGGTCACCGCCGGGTCGCTGAGCTTGCGTTCAAAATCGGCCCAATCCACCTCATAGCGGCCATCGGCCTGGCGCCGCAACGGGGAACTAACCCATTGGCGGCCTTTGGCCAGTGCGGCATGTTTGAAATAACCGTAGGCCGGGCTGAGGCTCAGTACCTTGTCATGGGGGCCGCACAGGTATTCAACCAGCCCAAATAATGCCGGAATCACTCCTTGCGACAACTGCACCGTTTCGCGCGCCACCTGCCAGCCGTAACGCCGCGTGCACCAGTCGGCAAAGGCGCGGTACAGTGCATCGTCAAAATTCATGGTGTAGCCGAATATCGGATGCTCCAGCCGCTGGCGGATGGCATTGATGGCGGCATCGGGTGCGGCAAACTGCATGTCGGCCACCCACATCGACAATAATTCGTTTTCAGGCAGCCTCAAGGGCGGGCTGCTCTGGCCGCCAAACAGGTATTCGGCATAGCCTTCGGCCGCCAGTGCATTGGTGCCCTGGCGGGTGATCACTCGGTCAAAATCAAAATCCATCATTGTTCCACAATCCGCAGACGGCCGGCCGCCACAAAGTGTGTATTGTAGCGTGAAAAGAGGCAGGGCCAACCCGTATCAAGTCATCCAAAATTTCGCTATAGTAGCGCTTCCTGTCCCGTTCGTATTTTGCAAAGGAGAAACCAAAATGCGTTGTATGCCCAAACTGATGGCCACCAGTGTGGCTGCCGTTTTGCTGGCCGGCCCGGCACTGGCGGCACCGGCACTGAATGTCGGCAGCCAGCAGCCCGCCGCCGTGACCCGCGACAACACCAATGCCTGGCTGGAAATCGATGCCGATGCCTATGGCCGCAATATTGAAGCCCTGAAAAAACACCTCAACGGCAAGGCCCAGATTTGTGCCATCCTAAAAGCCGATGCCTATGGCAACAGTATTGATTTGCTGATGCCGGCGGTGATTCGTCACGGGGTGCCATGCATTGGGATTGGCAGCAACGAAGAAGCCCGGGTGGCCCGCGCCCACGGTTATCAGGGCCGGATCATGCGGGTGCGGGCCGCTTCTCTGGGTGAAATCCGCGACGGGCTGCAATACGATCTGGAAGAGCTGTTCGGCAATCTGACCCAGGCCCAGGCCGCCGACAAGCTGGCCGCTGCCGCCGGCAAAAAGCTGCGTTTTCATTTGGGCCTCAATTCGGCCGGCATGAACCGCAACGGTCTGGATTTGAACACCCCCAACGGCAAACCGGACGCGCTGGCCATGACCCGGCTGCCCAATCTGCAAATTGTCGGCATCATGACCCACTTCCCGGTGGAGGATGCGGCCGAAGTGAAAAAAGGCCTGAAAGTGTTTGAGACCGACAGCCGCTGGCTGATCCGCACTGCCAAACTCGACCGCAACAAGCTGGTGCTGCACACCGCCAATTCGTTTGTCACCCTCAATGTGCCGGAAGGCTGGTACGATTTGGTACGCCCGGGCGGCATTCTGTATGGCGAACCGGTGTACGAACGGCCGGAATACGAATACATCATGGCGTTCAAAACCCGGGTCGCCAGCGTCAACAGCTATCCGAAAGGCAGTACGGTGGGCTATGACCGCACCTTTACCCTGCAACGTGATTCACGCCTGGCCAATTTGCCGTTCGGCTATTCCGACGGCTACCGCCGTGTGTTCACCAACAAGGGCCATGTGCTGATTCGCGGCCACAAGGTGCCGGTGGTGGGCAAGGTGTCGATGAACACCACCATGGTGGATGTAACCGATTTCCCCGACATTCAAGCCGATGACGAAGTGGTGATCTTTGGCAAACAGGGTGCCGCCGAAATCACCCAAAGCGAGGTGGAGGAAATCAACGACGCGCTGTTTGCCGATTTGTACACGGTGTGGGGCAATTCCAATCCCAAACTGCCCAAACCGGCCGCACAATAATCCTGAATCCCATCAGGCAAGGCCCCCTGCACACAACCGGCGGTGTGCAGGGGGCCGTTTTTTGGGCGGCAAGCAACAGCCTCAGTGTTTGCCCATATCCTCCGGCTGCGGCTTATCTGCCGTTTCCGTACCCGTTTCCCGTCTGACGGCATGGCTTTCGGCCAGCACCGGATCAAACGGCACATCGGTTTGTTCATCATTGCGCGGGTCCAGATCAGCCAATACCGAGGCGCTGTCGGCCGGCATGCTCACATACACGCTGCGTTCCTGCTGCGGTACCGGTTTTTGTTGCCAGGCAAACAGTGCCAGGCCCAGGCCGCAAACGGCATAAATGGCGTAAAAGCCGTAATGCGGCACATGCTCCATGATCACCCCCAGCAACAGTGGTGCCATCAGCGAACCCAAGCCGTAGGAAAACAGCAGGCTGCGGCTGACTTCCACCGTGTTCATGTTGTTGGGCAACACATCGTTGGCACGGGCCAAACTGAGTGAATACAGGGCAAACAGGCTGCAACCGAACACAAATGCCACTGCATAATGCGGCCAGGCTGCCTGTCCCAGCCGCCAAATCATGGCCAGCCCGCCCAAGGCGGCACCGCCGGCCAGCAAGGCGCACAGCATGATGGTGCGACGGCGGCCAAAACGGTTGGACAGCCGTGCCAGCGGAAACTGCACCACAAAGCCGCCCACCATCGCCATGCTCAAGGTCAGCGAAATCTGGCGCAGATTAAAGCCTTCCTGCAACAGAAACACCGAAGACATGGTGAAAAAGCCATTGACCATGATGCCGCCCAAAAAACTGCCCACCACCGCCAGCGGGGCAATCGCCAGCACCCGCGGCAGGCCGATGCGCTGGCGCGGCGGGATGGCCGGTTCGGCCAGGCGGGTCAGCGCCACCGGCAGCATGGCGGCCATCACCAAAATAGCCGACAGGGTGAAAATATTGTTGCTCGACAATTTCAGGCTGAGTAGCGCAATACCGGCGGTAAAGGCAATGTAGTAAACCACATTGTAAATTGCCAGCACCTTGGCCCGTTTTTGCGGCAGGCTGCGCTCGGTAAACCAGCTTTCCACCACCAGCAAAAGGCTGAAATAGCAAAAACCGAGCAATGCGCGCAAAAGCGCCCAAATCCACAGCTTTTCGGCCATCATGTGACCGAGTGCGGCCATGGCAAACACCGCGCCGAACACGCCAAAACTGCGGATGTGTCCCACCCGCGACACAATCCGGTGCGCCACCACCGTGCTCAGGGAGGCACCAACAAAAAACGAGGCGTTCAATGCACCAATCGCAATATTGCTAACCCCCATCTGTGCCAGTTTGACCCCGGCCGAGTTCAAAAACAGACCATAACCGGCAAACAGGAAAAACACACTGCCAAACAGCGAAAAAAAGCGGATGGTGCTGGAAGAAGACTGGTTGGAAAAAGACATGGCAACAGCCCGCAAAATCAAAGCAATGGCCTGTTTCCTGATTTGGATGCCGGCGGCGTGCGCATGGCATGGACATCAGGACATCCGCCATCGGGTGATGGGTGTCCTGCAACCGGTGACCAACGGCGGCAACACAGTCCGGCGGGCGGCCAGCGGTTCAGGCATGAACAAGATGGTCATTCAATCCATTGGAGCGTGCAGTCATAATGCGCTCAATTCCGATATCCGGCCGCAAGTCGCAGACCGCACACATCTGCGGCAAGGCAGTGCCTTGCCGCAGCGAAAACAGAAGTGAACCAACTTTGGCCACAGCCTGACACAAGCGCTGCCGTCTGTAAAGACGGCAGCGCCAAAATACCGCTGGGCAAAACCAAAACCTTAGCATCAGGTTCTGTTGATCATTAATGTGACGGCAGTATTTCTGGAGGCCTTTGCAAAACCCCCATCTGCGGCGCATTTGAAGCGTTGTGCACTGCTCGCTCGTTTGCCTAACTCTATGTTTATGTCTGCACTCACTGTACTGCTACGCCTTGGACTGCATCCACATCTGGAGGTTTTGCAAAGGTCTCTTCTGGTCAACAACCTCGTCTGTTGCGTTAAAAATGCACGCAAGGTGTTCAACCTTGCTGTGCTCGTTACCTCAAAAAACCACTTCGCCGGCCAATTATCAGCAGACCCTAAGGCTGATTCACTGCATTTGCCACTCAAAACAGTGTTATTTCATTGGATAAAATCCTCCAGCATATTTCAGATGAAAACTTCCACAAAATAACCCGCTGAGGGTCATTTGGCGAAGACACCCAAATCTTGATACCCCCGTTATACGCTTAATCTAGCCCCAACCCGGCCGCCGCATGGCGGCGCTTTTCGGCCAAACCCAACAACCACGCAGTGATGGTTTCCTGCACGGTGCGGCGGCAGGGCTTGTTGGCAGAAAAATAATAATAACGGTCAAGATTGCCCTTGTTGGCCGACAACACGTTCAGACGGCCTGCCGCAATTTCTTCATACAGCAAAATATAGGGGCACAGG
>JBHAET010000086.1:0-4445 GCA_041855705.1 Neisseriaceae bacterium | reverse complement strand
TGGTGGAAGCCGGTTACGCCCCCGAAATGGCCTACTTCGAATGCCTGCACGAGCTGAAGCTGATTGTGGATCTGATGTACGAAGGCGGCATTGCCAACATGAACTACTCGATTTCCAACAATGCGGAATACGGCGAATACGTCACCGGCCCGGAAGTGATTACCCCGGCCACCAAAGAAGCGATGAAAAAAGCGCTGTACCGCATCCAAAGCGGCGAATACGCCAAAATGTTCATCCAGGAAGGCGCCAGCAACTACGCCAGCATGACCGCCCGCCGCCGCCTCAATGCCGATCACCAAATCGAAAAAGTCGGTGCCCAGCTGCGCGGCATGATGCCGTGGATTGCCAAAAACAAACTGGTGGATTTGGAGAAAAACTAAACCGTCTCCAACCATCATCCAAGGCTGCCTGAAACCGTTTCAGGCAGCCTTTTTAGATGAAGCCGTCACAATCACTGACGGACACTGACTGATGAACAGCAGCCAGAGCATAAACGGCGCATGGCCTGGCAGATCAGCATCCAGCCGGCGCCGGCGTCAAAATCGTTTACAATACCGCCTTGGTCTCGCCCGTATGCCGCCACCAACGCCGTCATGAATCCGGAAACACAAAAGCAACTGGCCATCACCGATGCCACCGCCCAAAAACTGGCCAAGCTCCACATCCACAGCCTGTGGGATTTGGTGCTGCACCTGCCGTTGCGCTACGAAGACGAAACCCACATCACACCGATTGCCGATGCGCCGCTGGGCACACCGGTTCAAATCGAAGCCACCGTTCTGGTTCAAGAAGTCCAGTTCCGGCCGCGCCGCCAACTGCTGGTACAGGTGGCGGATGCCGCCGGCAGCGTGCTGCATCTGCGCTTCATTCATTTTTATCCCAGCCAGCAACAGCAAATGGCCAAGGGCAAAACCATCCGTGCCTTGGGGGAAATCCGGCACGGTTTTTTCGGCGACGAAATGATCCACCCCAAGGTGCGCAGTGCCGAAGGTCAGGGTTTGGCCGAAAGCCTGACGCCGGTGTACCCGACGGTCAATGGCTTAAGCCAGCCCACTTTGCGCCGCCTGATTCGCAGCGCGCTGGATGCGCTGCCGCTGGCCGACAGCCTGCCCGATGCCCTGCGCCATGAACTGGGCTTGCCCGCGCTGGCCGACAGCCTGCATTTGCTGCATGCCCCGCCACCCGAGTTGAGCGTTCGCGACTTGCACAACGGTGCCCTGCCGGCCTGGCAGCGGCTGAAATTTGACGAATTGCTGGCCCAGCAGTTGTCAATGCGTCTCGCCCGCCAACAGCGGCTCAACGGCAATGCCCGCTCCATTTGCAGCAATAACCGTTTGGCCAATCAATTGTGCTCGGCACTGCCGTTTGCGCTGACCGATGCCCAACAGCGGGTTTGGGCCGAGATCCGTCACGATTTGGCCCAAACGCACCCGATGCACCGCCTGCTGCAAGGCGATGTGGGCAGCGGCAAAACCATTGTCGCCGCTCTGGCCGCGCTCAATGCGGTTGAAGCCGGCTTTCAGGCTGCGGTGATGGCACCCACCGAAATTTTGGCCGAGCAACATTATCTGAAATTCCGGCAATGGTTCGCCCCCTTGGGGGTGGACACCGTCTGGCTTTCAGGCAGCCTGAAAAAACGCGACAAAGAGCGTGCCAAAACGGCCTTGGCCGAAGGACACATCCCGCTGGCCATCGGCACCCATGCCCTGTTTCAGGACGAAGTCGTTTTTCACAACCTGGGTCTCGTGATTGTTGATGAACAGCACCGCTTCGGTGTGGCGCAGCGCCTGGCCCTCAAAAGCAAGGGAGCCGAGGTGCACCAATTGATGATGTCGGCCACCCCGATTCCACGCACTCTGGCCATGAGTTTTTTTGCGGATTTGGACGTGTCGGTGATCGACACCTTGCCGCCGGGCCGCACACCGGTCAAAACCCGGCTGGTCAACCAGCAGCGTCGTCACGAAGTGGAAGGCCTGGTGCGTCATGCCTGCCAGCAGGGACGGCAGGCATATTGGGTGTGCCCCCTGATCGAAGAGAGCGAAACCCTGCAACTGCAAACCGCCACCGACACCCAGGCCGCTTTGCAGGCCGCCCTGCCCGAATTGGCCATCGGCCTGGTGCACGGACGGATGAAACCGGCCGACAAGGCCGCGGTGATGGCCGATTTTGCCGCCAACCGGATTCAGGTACTGGTGGCCACCACCGTGATTGAAGTGGGGGTCGATGTACCCAATGCCAGCCTGATGGTGATCGAACACGCCGAACGCATGGGGCTGGCCCAGCTGCACCAACTGCGCGGCCGGGTTGGGCGCGGTGCCGCCGCCAGTCTGTGCGTACTGCTGTTTGGCGAGCCGCTGTCGGAATTGGCGCGTGCACGGCTGAAGGTGATTTATGAACACACCGACGGCTTTGAGATCGCCCGCCAGGACTTGCGGATTCGCGGTCCCGGCGAATTTCTGGGTGCACGCCAGAGCGGCACGCCGATGCTGCGGTTCGCGGATCTGGAAGAAGACCTGCCGCTGCTGGAACGTGCGCGCCAGCTGGCACCGCAGCTGATTGAACAGCAGCCGGCGGTGGTGGCGCAACATCTGGAACGCTGGCTGGGCAGCCGGGCCGGCTATCTGGGTGTGTGACCGGCGGCGGTGTTGTGATGCGGTGGCCACCACCAACACGCAAAAAGGCTGCCTGAAATCCTTCAGGCAGCCTTCAAAGTCTCCGGCACCACTCACAGTGCTTTCAAAATGTCCTCCACCGTCGCCTTGGCATCCCCAAAACACATATGGCTGTTTTCATTAAAGAACAGCGGATTGGGCACACCGGCATAACCGGCATTCATCGAGCGTTTGAACACGATGACGTTTTGCGCTTCCCACACATGCAACACCGGCATGCCGGCAATCGGACTGTGCGGATCGGTGGCGGCGGCCGGATTAACGGTGTCGTTGGCACCAATCACCAGCACCACATCGGTATCGGCAAAATCATCATTGATTTCGTCCATTTCCAGCACAATGTCGTAAGGCACCTTGGCCTCGGCCAGCAAAACATTCATGTGACCGGGCAAACGACCGGCCACCGGATGGATGCCGAAGCGCACATTGATACCCTGCCGGCGCAAATGGGCGGTGATTTCGGCCACCGCATTTTGCGCGTGGGCCACCGCCATGCCGTAACCCGGGGTGATGATGACCGAAGCCGCATTTTTCAGCATGTCCGCCACCTCGGCCGGCTGGATTTCACGGTATTCGCCGGTTTCGGCCGCCGCATCAGCACTGCTGCTGCCATCGGTTCCGAAACCGCCGGCAATCACCGAAATAAACGAACGGTTCATCGCCTGGCACATGATGTACGACAGAATCGCACCGCTTGAACCGACCAGCGCCCCGGTCACAATCAGCAAATCATTGCCCAGCATAAAACCAGCCGCCGCCGCCGCCCAGCCTGAATACGAGTTGAGCATCGACACCACCACCGGCATGTCGGCACCGCCGATGGCGGCCACCAGATGCCAGCCAAACGCCAGTGCAATCGCCGTCATCAGCAGCAAGGCCAGCCAGCTGCCGTCGGCCGCCACAAACACCCACAACAGCACGGCCGACACCGCCAGTGCCGCCAGATTGAGCTTGTGCTTGTGCGGCAGCGACAGCGGTTTGCTTGACAGCTTGCCGTTGAGTTTGCCAAACGCCACGATGGAGCCGGTAAAGGTCACCGCACCGATAAACACGCCCAGAAACACTTCCACCAGGTGAATGGTGTGCATGTCAGGATCGACATTGCCGGCTTCCATCAGGCTGTTGTAACCGACCAGCACTGCCGCCAGGCCGACAAAGCTGTGCAGCAGGGCAATCAATTCCGGCATTTGGGTCATTTCCACCTTGCGTGCCTGGTAAATGCCGATGGCGGCACCGGCCGTCATCGCCAGCAGCACCCAACCCAAACCGGCGGCCGTTTCACTGAACACGGTGGCCACCAGGGCAATCGCCATACCGGCAATGCCGGCATACACGCCGCTTTTGGCACTTTCCTGTTTGGACAGCCCGGCCAGCGAAAAAATAAACAGAATGGCGGCAATGATGTATGCCGCGGTGACAAGTCCTGAAGACATTATGGATTCTCCAAATTGGGGGTTTCCGAATCCGGTTCGGCATGGTGGAACAGCACGGCCCGGTACGGCGATTCGGAAGTCGGGGCAAACGTCATTTCACGATGCCTGCAATATTGTTGTGCCTATCCTTTGCGAAACATGTTCAACATGCGTCGGGTCACAAAAAAACCGCCAAAAATATTGATGCTGGCAATCAGTACCGCCACAAATGCCAGTGCGGTGACCGCAGCATTGCCCTGACCGATTTGTAACAGTGCACCGACCACGATGATGCCGGAAATGGCATTGGTCACCGACATCAGCGGGGTGTGCAGCGAATGGCTCACATTCCACACCACAT
>JBHAET010000085.1:0-4200 GCA_041855705.1 Neisseriaceae bacterium | reverse complement strand
GTGCGGGCGCTGACCGCGCCGCGTCCCAAGGCACGCTATCTGGTCACCGTGCCAACCATCGTGTTCTGGTATCTGAAACGGCTGTTGCCGACAACGTGGCTGGATGTGCTGCAACGGCGGGCGGTGGCGGCAGAAGGACGCAAGCATGCTGCCTGAACCGAGCACACCGCCGCTGTATCTGGCCTCGGCCAGTCCGCGCCGCCGCGAAATTCTGCAACAGCTGGGCTATGCCGTACACCGCATCGCCGCCGATATCGACGAAACCCCGCAGCCGCAGGAAGCGGCGGCGACCTATACCGAACGGCTGGCGCGCGAAAAAAACGCCGCCGCCTGTGATCGCTGGCGGGCACAGCACGGACGGCTGCCCGACTGGCCGGTATTGAGCGCCGACACCACGGTGGCACTGGCCGGCCGCATTTTGGGCAAACCGGCCTCAGCCGCCGAAGCCCGAGCCATGCTGCAAGCCCTGTCGGGCCGGATCCACCAGGTCCATACGGCGGTGTGTGTGCACCACCAGGGCCGGCTGCTGAGTACGGTGCAATCCAGCGATGTCCATTTCACCGACATCGGCGCCGCGGCAATCGATGCCTATATTGCCAGCGGCGAGCCGATGGACAAGGCGGGCGCCTACGGCATCCAGGGCGCGGCCGGGGTGTGGGTGCGCCACCTGAGCGGCAGTTTTACCGGGGTAATGGGTTTGCCGGTGCATGAAAGTTGCACCCTGTTGGCCGAGATTGGTTATCCGGTGCCGCCGTTTGCCCGGGCACCTGCCTGAGTCGGCTTGAGCCCTTCTTCCTTCATCTGCGGCGCATTGCTCGGTTGGCCGTTGCTGCGCTTTGATAGAGTGCGGCTTACTCGTTTGGCCTGGTGTGATCTGCCGGTGACCGCGACGTGACCGGCACCTTAAACTGGATCCACATCCGGGAGATTGAAAGGGCTCAGCTGGGTGCCTGACCGTAACTGAGCCGCTCCAAACCGGCCAAGTCACGCTCGGTGGCAACCTGCCGGTAGCCGTATTGTTGCAGCAAGGCCCGTACCGCCGCTCCCTGATCACAGCCATGTTCCAGCAGCAGCCAGCCGCCGGCTTTCAGGCAGCCTTGACCACCGGCCGCCAGCTGGCGCAAGGCGGAAAGGCCGTCGCCAAAATCGGTGAGCGCACCGGGCGGTTCGAAGCGCAGGTCGCCCTGCTGCAAATGCACGTCGTTCGCTTCGATGTAGGGCGGATTGGACACCAGCACGTCCACCGTACCGGCCGCCGGCCGCGGGCTGGCGGCAAACCAGCTGCCGTGGCCAAACCGCAGCGATGCCCCCAAGGCACGGGCATTGTTCTGTGCCACCGCCAGCGCTGCTGCGCTGACGTCGCTTGCCCACACACAGGCATCCGGCCGCTCGCAGGCCGCACTGATCGCAATCGCACCGCTGCCGGTGCCCAAATCCCACAGCACCCCACCATCGGGCAGCCGGGCCAAAGCCGCTTCCAGCAGGTGTTCGGTCTCCGGCCGCGGGATCAGCACCGCCGGACTCACTACAAACCGGCGGCCATAAAATTCGCGCCAGCCAAGCAGATAGGCCATCGGCTCACCGTGCAACCGGCGCTGCTGCAAACCGTCCAAGGCCGCCAAGGCCGCCGGCGGCAGTGTTTCGCCGGCGCGGGTAATCACCTGGGCATGGTTCCAGCCGCACACCTGCTCGACCAATAAACGGGCTTCCAGTCGCGGCAACGGGCTGGCCCGCAGCCAGTCTTCGACACGGATTGCACCACCACTCATTGGCCGTGCCCGTCCCGGGCGGCATCGGCCGCATCGTAGGCATCGACAATTTTCTGCACCAGAGGATGACGCACCACGTCTTCGCTGGTGAAAACGTGGAAATAAATGCCGTCAATGCCGGTGAGCTTCTCACGGGCGTCTTTCAGCCCGCTTTTGATGTGGCGCGGCAAGTCGATTTGGCTCAGGTCGCCGGTAATCACCGCCTTGGCCCCGAAACCGATGCGGGTGAGGAACATCTTCATCTGTTCGGGGGTGGTGTTTTGCGCTTCGTCCAAAATCACATAGGCACCGTTGAGGGTGCGGCCGCGCATATAGGCCAGGGGCGCGATTTCGATCAGGCCTTTTTCCAGCAGCTTGGTCACGCGGTCAAAGCCCATCAGATCGTACAGTGCGTCGTACAGCGGCCGCAGATAGGGATCGACTTTCTGCGCCAGATCGCCGGGCAGAAATCCGAGTTTTTCACCGGCTTCCACCGCCGGACGCACCAGCACGATGCGTTCGACCTGATGCTTTTCCATCGCATCCACGGCGGCGGCCACCGCCAGATAGGTTTTGCCGGTACCGGCCGGCCCCAGGCCGAAAACCACGTCGTGGTTGAGCAGGGCACGGATGTAGCCGTTCTGGCGCGGGGTACGGCCGCCCAGATTGCCGCGCCGGGTGCGGAAATGGTAGGCGTGTTCCGGCCGGGTTTGCGGCTCGAACGCGGCATCGGCGGTTTTGGCCTCCACCGCCGCCAGCTGGATGTCGTCCGTACTCAGATCACGGCGCTGTGCCAGTTGTGCCAGTGACTGCAAGGCGCGCCGGCCGGCATGCGCCTGCTCGCCCAGCAGGGTGAATTCGCTGAAGCGACGGCTGATGTCCAGTTCCAGCGCCTTGGCCAGAATGCCCAGATTGCTGTCGAGTGCGCCGGTCAGGCGCTGCATGCTGCTGTTGTCCAGCTCGGCCAGTTGCAGGTGTACGGTGTGGGTCATGGTGCGGGTTTCGGCAGTCCAAACAAAACAATGGAGACCAAGGTCTCAATGCCTGCATAGTGATGCCGCCACCCAAAAAAATCAAGCACCGTCACGGTTCAGGCAGCCTCGTCATGCCGCAGATGCACCACCGCATCCGCGGCAATGTCCACATACACCCGGCTGCCCGGTTGCAAGTGGCTCAAGGCGCCGTAATTGAGCACATCTGCATCCAATTCGTGTCCCTCATCGGTGCGGATCCGGTAACGCACCACATTGCCCAGCAGGGTGCGCCGGTCAATCAGGCCGCCCAGACCGCCGCCTTCGGTACGCAGACGCACGGCTTCCGGCCGCACGGCCGCACCGGCCATGGCCGGCACATCCCAGTTGAAATGGCCGACAAAACCGGCACAAAACCGGCTCTGCGGCTGCCGGTACAGCTCTTCCGGCGTGCTGTGCTGCTCGATGCGGCCGCGGTTGAGCAGCACCACTTCGTCGGCCATGGCCAGTGCTTCTTCCTGGTCGTGGGTGACAAACAGGGTGGTGAGCGACAGCTCGCGCTGGATGTCGCAAATCTGGCTGCGCAGGCTTTTGCGGATGCGGGCATCCAGTGCCGACAAAGGCTCGTCCAGCAGCAGGAGCTTGGGCTCCATCACCAAGCCGCGGGCCAAGGCCACCCGCTGCTTCTGGCCGCCGGACAGGGCCGCCGGCTTGTGGCCGGCAAAGGCACTCAATTCCACCAGCTGCAGCATGGCGCGCACCTTTTCGGCGCGCACTTCGGCCGGCAGTTTGCGCACTTTGAGGCCAAACTCGATGTTTTGCGCCACCGTCATGTTGGGAAACAGGGCGTAGTGCTGGAACACCATCGCCATCTAGCGCTGCTGCGGCGCACGGCGGCCGATGTCCTCGCCATCCAGCAAAATGCGGCCGCCATCCACCGGCTCCAGACCGGCAATGCAGCGCAGCAAGGTGGACTTGCCGCAGCCGCTGGGGCCGAGCAAGGCCAAGAGACGGCCGTCGGGCACGGTCAGGTCCAGATGATCGATCACCGGATGGCGGTCAAAATGTTTGTACAGTTGTTGCAGTTGCAGCCGGCTCATGTCCGCTCCCGGGTCAGGCGGCCCAGCAAGGCGCTGATGACGATGATCAGCGCAAAATACGAGATCACCACCGCGCTGCTCAAATGGCCGGATTGGTTTTTCAAGGAATACAAAAACACCTGCACCGTTTCCACATGGGCGCCGGCCAGCATGTTGACAAAGACGAATTCACCCATCAGGAATGCCAGCGAAATCAGCAAGGCCACCAACAGGCCGCGTTGCAGATTGGGCAGCAATACCCAGCACCACAGCTGGTAGCGGCTGGCACCGAGCAAGGTGGCGGTTTCCAGCAACTCCTTCACCCCGATGGCACGCAAATGGTTGTCGAGTGCACGGTACACAAACGGCAGCACGATGGTGAAATAGCAGCCAACCAACACC
>JBHAET010000084.1:0-2504 GCA_041855705.1 Neisseriaceae bacterium | reverse complement strand
GGCACGGGCATCGGCCAGCAGGGCACGGGCGGCGGCATCGCCTTTGCCCTGCACTTTGTAGCCGCCAAACGCATTCACCGATTGCGGGGTCAGGCCGATGTGGGCACACACCGGAATGCCGCGCTGCTGCAAAAAGGCGGTGGTTTCCGCCATCCACACCCCGCCTTCCAGCTTCACCATATGGGCACCGGCGGCCATCAGTTCGGCGGCGGCGGCAAATGCCTGCTCCTTGCTTTGCTGGTAGGCGCCAAACGGCAAGTCGGTGACGATCATGGCCTGGCGGCTACCGCGCGCGACTGCGGCGGTGTGGTAACACATATCGGAGAGCCGCACCGGCAAGGTGGAACTGTGCCCTTGCACCGCCATGCCCAGCGAATCGCCCACCAGCAGCACATCCACGCCGGCGGCATCCATCAGGGCGGCAAAGCTGGCCTCATAGCAGGTCAACATGGCAATTTTGTTGCCTTCGGCCTTCATTTGGCGCAAGGTGTTTACGGTAATCATGGTTTTTCCTTTACACAGGCTGCCTGAAAACGCAGCCGACAACAAACGGGACGGTCCGGATGGCCCGGGCCATCCGGCATCGGGTGCGGCGGCAAGCGGCAAGTCCACCAGCCGGGGCTCATGGCCTTGTGCCCTCACCCAGGCCAACACATCGGTACTGGCAACAAACACGGTCTGGCGGTTGTCATTGGGGTGAAAGCTGAGCCGCTCGCTGCCCATGATGGCCCGTTCGAAATACACCTGAACATCGTGCTCGGCATTGTTGAGCAGGCCAAACATCGACACCACCCCCGGTGCCGTGCCCAGCTTGGCCGCCAACCGTTCGGCCGAGGCAAACTGCAAGCGTGTCTCCCCCACCTGGCCGGCAAAAAATGCCATGTCCAGCGGATGATCACCGTTCATCACCAACAAATAATAGGCCGTTTTTTTCTTATTGGTCAGCAGCAGGGTTTTGGTGCGCACCCCGGGCACGCCCTCGATGTAGGCATCGGCCTCGGCGGTGGTCTTGGCCGGCGGATGGTGCACGGTTTGCCAATCCATGCCCTGCGCCCGCAGGCTGGCATAGACGGCATCGGCCAAGGCGGTATCGGTCAAACTGGCCGTCATCGGTCACTGCCTATTCGCTCAGGTTAAGATAATGGCGGCTGCCCTGCATTCTGGCCATGGCATGCAGCAACACCTCAAAATGATCGTCATTGCCGACCAGATCCAAATCGTCGGTATTCACAATCAACAGCGGCGCATGTTGGTAGAGGTGGAAAAAACGGCGGTATTCTTCGTGAATCTGCTGCAGATAACCGGCCGGAAACAGATTGATCACCCCGTCGTTGCGCTGGCGCAAGCGCTTTTCCATCACTTCGGTACTGCCTTCCAGATAGATGACCAGATCCGGCACCGGAAATTCGGGCATCACTTTTTGCTTGAGCTGCCAATACAGGGTTTGTTCGTCGTCACGCAAAATCACCGGCACATAAATCTGGTCTTTTTCCAGCAAAAAGTCGGCAATGACCCGCTGATTGCGCTCGTCTTCCGCCTGAATAATACCCAAGGACTCGCTGCGACGCACCAGAAAATGCAGCTCGGCAGCCAGCCCGTGATTGGCCGCATTCAGGTAAAACTGTTCCAGAAACGGATTGCGCTCCGGAGCCTCGGTCAGCAGCATGGCGTCAAAATAAGCGGCCAGGCGGCGGCTGACTGCCGACTTGCCGCTGCCAATCGATCCTTCCACCACAATATAACGGTAATTCATGCGCCCTCCCGCACATTAGCAATCCCATCATCCGCCCGGCCGATGCCGGGCGGTGCCGCCACCGGCAGCAAATCATCCGCCAGCGCCTGCGCCCGCAAGGCCTGGGCCCAGTCGGCCACACGGCGGCCGTGCAGCCAATAATCCGGCGCAATTTCCGCCAGCGGCACCATCACAAAACCGCGCTCATGCGCGCGCGGGTGCGGCAACTCCAAATCCTGCGCCGCCCACACCTGGCCGGCATAGTCGATGATGTCCAGATCCAGGGTGCGCGGCGCATTGCGGAACGAGCGTACCCGCCCGCCTTCGGTTTCGATGCGCTGCAAGGCACGCAGCAAGGCATCGGCCTGCAAGCCGGTACGCGCCAGCAGCACCGCATTGATGAAATCCGGCTGCTCGGCATAACCCACCGGCTTGGTGCGGTACAGCGAGGAGACGCGCACGATTTCGGTTTCAGGCAGCCTGGCAATCGCCGCCACCGCCGCCTGCAAGCGCTGTTTCGGCTGGTCCAGATTGCTGCCCAAGGCAATCACCACCGGCTCCATCATGCCGGCTCCGCACCGTTGCCGGATGCCGGTTTGCGCTTGCGCGGCTTGCGCCGCCGGCGTTTGGCTTCGCCGCCCTCGGCCACCGGCGCGGCGGCACTCATCAGCTGGCGTTCGGCCTCGTCGGCCTGTTGGAAACCGGTCCACCAGTCGGCCCAGTCGGCGGGTACTTCGCCGGTTGCCGCGCGCAACAGCAGAAAATCATAGGC
>JBHAET010000083.1:0-3065 GCA_041855705.1 Neisseriaceae bacterium | reverse complement strand
TCCGCACGGTCGGTGGGTTCGGTGCCCGCCAGGGTCACATCGGCAGAGGTATTGCCAACGGCATCATCGGCAAGAGCCGGCGCAGTCTGCCCGGTGAACGGAACCGGAGCAGTCTCCGCTGTGGGCGACTGGTTGATTTGGGTCAGCAATTGGCCGATGTCGCCACGTTCGGTGGTGGCCGCAACCGTGTTCGCCGGTGCGGCGGCCGGTGTTTGGCCGGCTGTGATGCCGGTGTCCGCCATCACGCGGTTGGAGCGTGTTGCGGGCGTTGTTTGGGCTACGGCCGGCGCAGCCTGTTCCAGGCGGACGGTATTGAAGCTGCGCGGCTCGGGTGCAGGCGCTGCGGCGCGGGCACTTTGGCCGGCCGGCGGTGTGGCGGTGGCCGATTGGCTCAGGCCGGCCAAAATGGTGGACTGGATGTCATCCATGTTGTTGGCCGAAGCCGCCAGCGCCTGGGCCAGCAACGGGTCGGTATTGTCCGGTTTGCTGAATGCGGCCACACCGGAACTGAGGTTGCCCTTGGCCAGCAGCAGCGGCCGACCGGCGGCAATATTCTGGTTATTGCCGATGTTGTTGAGCCGGCGGATTTCGCTGACGCTCATGCCGCTGCGCTGCGCCAATTCGGTCAGCGAAGTGCTGCTGTACGGGGTGTAGATTTCCCAAGAGAGCAGCTCGTCTTTGTTGGCGCGGCGGTAGTTTTGTTCGAAGGCCGAGACCGAAGCCACCGGTAACAGCATTTTGCGGTTGCCTTTAGGAATAAACACCGGGGTGCGGAAGCTAGGGTTGAGCTTGAGGAATTCCTCTTCCGAAATGCCGGCCAGTCGTGCGGCGGCCTGGATGTCGAGCGGTTGGTCAACGGTGACGGTGCCGAAGTAGGGCTTGTTGTCAATTCTGGTCAAATCCAGACCGAACGCTTGCGGGTTGTTGATCAGATTGCGCACCGCCAGCAGCTTGGGAACGTAGTTGCGGGTTTCGTTGGGCATGCGCAGGTTTTCATACACCGGATCTAGGCCTTGCGCCTGGGCGCGGGCAATGGCGCGGCCAACACTGCCTTCTCCCCAGTTGTAGGCGGCCAGGGCCAGCGACCAGTCACCAAACAGGCCGTGCAGGTATTGCAGATAGTTGAGGGCGGCATCGGTGGCGGCATACACATCATGGCGCTCGTCATACAGATGGGTTTGTTCCAGACCGTAACGGCGGCCGGTGGCCGGCATGAACTGCCACAGGCCGGAGGCACCGACATGCGAGCGTGCCTTGGTGACAAACGCACTTTCAATAAACGGCAACAGTGCGATTTCAGCCGGCATATTGCGTTTTTGTACTTCGGAAACAATGTGATAAAGATACGGCTGGCTGCGGGCGATGGTGCGGTTGAAATACGGACTGCGGCTGGCATAATATTGTTCATGGCGGCGGACCAGCTCCGGATTGACCTCGCCCATGCGGAAATCCTGGCGCAGGCGTTTCCAGATGTCGCCCATGGTTTGGGCTTGGGGCAGGCCGCGCAGGGTGGCGGCATTCAGATTCATCAGCGACAGGCCGATGCTATTGGGATTGCTGGTTTGGGCGAACAACAGGGTGGGGCTGAGGGCAAGGCTGGCCAAGGCCAGCACCATGGTTTTGATCCGGGTCATTGTTTCGATGGCCGTTGATGGTAAAAAATCTTATCAATACTAGAGGTTAGGATTTGGAGTGTCAAGGCAGTTGCACTTTTTTTACAGTCTGCCGACAGACAGCCATCGTCATTGGGTGCACAATGGCCGCAAATTGTCAGTATGGCCGCCGCCATTTGCCGTGCTGATGCATGGCAATCACCGATTTTTCAGAGACGCACGCACACATGCATGATTATCAACAACAACAAGCCTGTTTGGCACGCTGCCTGAAGACGCCGCTGGGTGATTATCTTTGGCATGCCGAGACCGGGTTTTTCCGTCAATACAGCCGCATGCCGACGGAACGGGTCTTGCAGCTGGGCCAGGCGCAATGGTGTTTGCGTTCGGTCGCAACGGCGGCACAAACTTATTGGTGCCAGCACTGGCAGCCGCATCCGCAGGCCGATGTCTGTGCCTGGCCATGGGCCGGACCGTGGCCGGAATACAGTTTCGAGCAATTGTGGCTGCCGCACACGCTGGACGGTTGCGAAGCAGACCTGGCGGCACAGGTGCTGCAATCAGCGGCCCACGCTTTGCAACCGCAGGGGCGCTTGTTGCTGACCGCACTCAATCCAGCCGGTTACTGGCGTTTGGGTTGCTGGCAAGCGGCCGCCACGCTGGCTCTGCACCGCACCGGCCAGATGCGGCAGTTGTTGGCCGATGCCGGCTTGAGTGTTGCGGCGGGCTGTTTTTTGGGATACGGCGCTTACTGGCGGCAACGGGTGTATGCGCCGCAGGCGCTGGAATACATGGGCAACCGCTGGTGGCCGCATTGGGCGGCGGTGTATGGTTTGGTGGCGGTCAAGGAGGTGGCGGGATGGACGCCGGATGCGCAATTGGCGCAGCGTTTGCGGCAACAGGCCGCTTGGGATCTGGCGCCGGCCGGCCGCCAGACATCATTAAGATGAGACTTTGGTCAAAGCCTTGACGTGCAAAGGTCTCGTGCAGGGTAATGGACATTGGGCTGTAAAGCCATCAGCGAGGCTGCCTGAACACCGTTTTCAGGCAGCCTCGCTGATGGGTAGCGGCTCGCACATGAGGCATGAGCGAGACCGGTCGGTATCAGTGTTTGAGTGCGGCCAATACCTGGGCGGCCACCGCGGTTATGGCCACGCTTTGTGCTTGGCTGTCGGTGCGGCGGGCGTATTCCACCGTACCTTCTTTCAGGCCGCGGTCACCAATGACGATGCGGTGCGGGATGCCCAGCAATTCCGAATCATTGAGCAGCACGCCGGCGCGCTCGTCGCGGTCGTCCAGCAAAACATCGGCGCCTTTTGCCAGCAGTTCGGCATACAGTTGGTCGCCAGCGGCCTTCACGGCGTCTGATTTTTTATAGTTCATCGGCACGATCACCACTTGAAACGGCGCCATCGCGTCGGTCCAGATGATGCCGCGCTCGTCGTTGTTTTG
>JBHAET010000082.1:0-17571 GCA_041855705.1 Neisseriaceae bacterium | reverse complement strand
GCCGCCGAAAAAGTGTTTCTCGGCAAAATCATCGCCCGGCTGTTTGTGTGGGCGCAGGCCGACAGCCAGGATGCCGCCGCCCTGCTGCTGACCGATGTGCGCAAGGATATGCTGGATTGCCAAGCACTGGGCGCGTAAAACACATCCGCCGTCTTTTGGATGGACATGCCATCAACGCCGGTCCATCACGAGGCTGCCAAGCGGAGACCTTTGCAAACTCCCAGATGAGACCTTTGCAAAACCGCCAGATGTGGATGCAGTTCAAGGCACAGCAGCGCAGCGAATGCAGACATAACATAGGGTTAGGCAAAGGAGCGAGCAGCGCACAACGAAGAAATTCGCCGCAGATGGGGGGTTGCAAAGGTCTCTTTTGGATGGGCATGCCCATTAACACTGGCCCATCACCAGGCTGCCTGAAACCGTTTCAGGCAGCCTCGTCTGATTTTTGCTGCCAAGCGGTTTCATTCTGACCGCGTTGCCGTTGCGCCCAAACCGGCGGGTCCAGCCAGGTCAGCTGCCGTTCGGCCAATGCGTGGCGCCACTGTTGCAATGTGCTGTCGTCCAGCACCTCCTCAGGCAGCAGCAGCTGCACCACCACACCGCTGCTGGCGGCCCGGGCCAATGCATCGATTTGGCGCAACAGACCGCGATCCGGCACCCGGTGAGCACGCACGCCGAGCAGCAGTTGCGCCGGTTCCCGCGACAGGCGCGCCAAGCACTCGCTGTGATCGGCACGGCTGGCCAGCACGCCCCGGTTTTGCCACGCCTGGCCCAGGACGGCGCGATACCAATGCGGGTCCGGCCAATCGGCTTCCAGCAGCAAGGCCCACTTCGGGTCATCGCTCAGGCGCAAGGGTGGAGCCTGCGGTGCCGCCGGCTCGCCGCCGTCATCCGCATCCACCACCTGCTGCTGCCATTGTTGGACAATGTACTGGTAATAAGGCTCTGACAACGGCAATTGGCCGGCACAACGGCGCCAGCGCCGAAAACACCACAGCCAGGCGGCCAGCCGCGGTAAAAGACCGTAACACAACACACTGCCCACCAGCAGACTGCCCCACTGGCGTGCCGTGGTGCTGTCGGCCGCCAGCCGGCTGTGGCGCACGGCTTCGGCATCCGGTACCACAAACCCGAGCTGGGACGGCAGCCACGACAAGCAAGCCACCCATTGCACCAGACTGTCGCTGGCCAGCAAGGTCGATTCCCAATTAAAACTGTATTGGCGCACCAGCAGCATCAGCCATACTCCCACCCAGACACCCAGCAAGGTGCACAACCACAACCGGTGGCTGCACATGCCGGCATACCAGCGCAAGGCCGGGCTAGTAGCATATTGTACATACAGACTGGCCTGGGCTTGAGTCAGCTCATCCTGCCGGCGCAGCCACAGCACCGGATCCAGCCATGCCGGCAGGCGGTGGCGGCGGCCGGGCAGCAGGCTGGCCAGCCACAGCAACAGCATCAGGCTGTTGAGCCCCAGCAAGGCCAGCAACAGATGGAAAAAATTGACGGTATCGGCCGCCATCAGCGTGCTGCTGGCACTGAAACCGCCCACCAGCAGCAACACCGATGCGGCCAGCAGCAGCAAACGCCATTGCTGGCGGCTGCGCTGCACGCGTTGCAACAGCTGTTCATCGCTGTCGATCAAGGCCGCCCGCTTGAGCAGGCGTTCGGGGAATGGTGCCGCATCGTGACGCAGCACCTGATCAATCTGCGCCGGATCGGTGGCAAACAGATGGCCACGTCCGTGCAGGATGCGCACGAGTTCGGCCCGCTGTACGCGAATGTCCAACATGGTTTTACTTTCCGGTCAACGGCAACGGGCACACACCGCGGCCCCAGCCGTTGCAGTCGTTTGAAAATGGCGATTGCTCAGGCCCGGATGCAGATAGGTCTGAACAACGGCAGTGGAATGGGCTGGCCGCCGCATTATTGCGCCAGGACATTGGGAGACCTTTGCAAAACCCCCATCTGCGGCGCATTTGAAGCGTTGTGCGCTGCTCGCTCGTTTGCCTAACGCTATGTTATGTCTGCACTCGCTGCGCTGCTACGCCTCGAGCTGCATCCACATCTGAGGGTTTTGCAAAGGTCTCATTGGGCATATCGTTTGGATGGGATTGTGGATCATCATCCATCCGCAGCACCATAATGACAAGGCTGCCTGAAACGGTTTCAGGCAGCCTTGGAACAGGCATGGTTCCGGCACCCAATCACATTCATCCGCAATCGGTGCCACCAGACAACAGCCTTTATGCCGCATCCGGTGCCGCTTCGCGGCGCAACAGGGTAATCAGTTTGGCCAGCCGGGCCTTCAGTTCGCGGCGGTCGACAATCTGGTCGATGGCGCCTTTTTCCAGCAAAAATTCCGCCCGCTGGAAACCTTCGGGCAAGGTTTCGCGCACGGTCTGCTCAATCACCCGCGGGCCGGCAAAACCGATCAGGGCACCCGGCTCGGCCAGCACCACATCGCCCAGAAAGGCAAAACTGGCCGACACGCCGCCCATGGTCGGGTCGGTGAGCACCGACACAAACGGCAAATCATGATCGTCCAGCAAATGCAGGGCGGCGCTGGTTTTGCTCATTTGCATCAACGAATTGAGACCCTCCTGCATGCGGGCGCCACCGGAGGCGGCCACGCAGACAAACGCGGCATTGTGGGCCACGGCTTCACGCACGCCGGCCACGAAGCGTTCGCCCACCACCGAGCCCATGGAGCCGCCGATAAAACGGAATTCAAATGCCGCCACCACCGCCGGCACACCGTGGATAGTCCCGCGCATCACCACCATGGCATCGTCTTCGTGGGTCAGCTTGCGGGCGGCACTCAGGCGATCGGTGTATTTTTTACTGTCGCGGAATTTGAGAATGTCGGTCGGTTTGATGTGGGTGCCAATTTCACTGCGGCCGGTTTCGTCCAGCAACAGGTTGAGCCGCTCACGCGCGCCCAGCGGATTGTGGTAATGGCATTTGGGGCACACTTGCTGGTTGTTGGCCAAATCAGTGGCATACAGCGTGGCCGCACACGACGGACATTTGTGCCACAGGCCTTCGGGAATCCCGCTTTTGCCGTTTTCGTCTTTCTTAATCTTGGGCGGGAGAATTTTATCAAGCCAACTCATGGTGTTTTCCTTGGTGTTTCAAACGGATGCCGCCGACCACAACCGGGGGTCGCCAATGGCAATACCGCAATGGACCGTCATGACGCCGGTGCCGGACAGACTTTCAAACCGTTGTCGGCCAAATCCTGTGTAAATGCCTTGATTTCGGCATTTTCTTCGTTGCGGCGCATGGCCTGATCCAGCCGCCGGAAGGTTTCGGCATCGTATTTGGCAATCACATAATCGGCCATGCAGCTGCAGTATTGCTGAACCGCATCGCTGCGCTGATCTTGCGGCCAGCCGCTGACACAGTCTTGCACGAAAGTCTGTTTGTCGGCACTGCGGTCGGGTGCCGCACCGCTGCCGGCAGCCGATGATGCCTGGCTGCCGCTTTGCTGATTTTGACCACAAGCGGCCAGTAACAGGGTGGCGGCCAGCAAACCGGCGCCCAGAGCAGTTTTCGTCCATTGATTTTGCATGTCACCAACACTCCCAATCAATCGGCTGTCAAAGCCTGTTTCAGTTCGCGCACCACAGCCGCCAATGCTTCGGCTTCGCATCCGGGATGATCGGCCACCGTCTGCACCAGCCGGCTGCCGACAATCACCGCATCGGCCACCGCACCAATCGCACGCGTGCTGGCCGCATCCTTGATGCCGAAACCGACGCCGATCGGCAAATCGGTGTATTGACGCAAATGCTCAATTTTACGCGAAACCGCGTCGGTATCCAACTGCGACGAACCGGTTACCCCCTTGAGCGACACATAATAGAGGAAACCGCCGGCCTTGACGGCAATGCTGCGGATACGCTCGTCCGGAGTGGTGGGCGCAATCAGAAAAATACAATCCAAGTCCTGTTGCGCCAAAGCCTGGTGCAAAGGATCGATACACTCGGCCGGACAGTCCACGGTGAGCACGCCGTCCACACCGGCGGCGGCGGCGGCTTCGGCAAAGGCGGCATAACCCATGCGGTGCATCGGATTGAGATAACCCATCAGCACCACCGGTGTGTGGCGGTTGTGTTCGCGAAAACGGCGCACCAGTGCCAATACATCGTGCAGGCTGGTGCCGTGGGCCAATGCCCGTTCGGCAGCGGCCTGAATCACCGGACCATCGGCCATCGGGTCGGAAAACGGCACCCCCAGTTCGATGATGTCGCTGCCGTGGTCGGCCAGACTGTGCATCAGTTTGAGGCTGGTTTCCAGATCCGGATCTCCGGCGGTGATGTAGGCAATCAGGGCCGGCGAGCCGGCCAGGCCGGCAAACGTGGTTTTGATTCTGCTCATAAACATTTCTTCCAGGTTGCGGCATCGCCTGTTGCAGGCAGCCTGCGGCCCGCTTACAGGACAATGCCTTTCAGCTGCGCCACGGTGTTGATGTCTTTGTCGCCGCGACCGGACAGATTGACCAGAATCACCTGGTCCTGAGCCATCTGCGGTGCTTGGGCCACCGCCCATGCCAGGGCATGACTGGACTCCAGTGCCGGAATAATGCCCTCGTATCGGCACAGCAAATCAAACGCGGCCAGTGCCGCATCGTCGTTGGCGGCGTGGTATTCTACCCGGCCGCTGTCGGCCAAATGACTGTGTTCGGGACCGATGCCCGGATAATCCAGACCGGCGGATACCGAATGGGTGCCCAGCACCTGACCGTGCTCGTCCTGCATCAGGTAACTGCGAAAACCGTGCAGCACGCCAATCGGTGCTTGGCTGCTGATGGGTGCCGCATGGTGGGGCGTGTGCACACCGCGTCCGCCCGCCTCTACCCCCACCAGGCGCACCCGGGTTTCGCCGATGTAGGGATAGAACAGGCCAATGGCATTGGAACCGCCACCGACACAGGCCACCGCCACATCCGGCTGGCGGCCGATGGCAGCCTGCATCTGCTCTTTGGCTTCATGGCCGATCACGCACTGGAAATCGCGCACCATTTCCGGATACGGTGCCGGGCCGGCGGCAGTGCCGATGATGTAAAAGGTGTCGTCCACCCGTGCCACCCATTCGCGCATCGCCTCGTTCATGGCGTCTTTCAGGGTGCGGCTGCCACTGTTGACACTCACCACATTGGCGCCCAGCAACTTCATGCGGAACACATTGGGCGCCTGGCGCCGGATGTCGTCGGCGCCCATATAGACATGGCATTCCATGCCGAAGCGGGCGGCCACGGTGGCCGAAGCCACACCGTGCTGGCCGGCGCCGGTTTCAGCAATCACCCGTTTTTTGCCCATTCGCCTGGCCAGCAATGCCTGACCAATGGTGTTGTTCACCTTGTGCGCACCGGTGTGATTGAGATCTTCGCGCTTAAGCCAAATTTGGGCTCCGCCCAAATGGGCGCTTAAGCGTTCGGCATGGTATACCGGGCTCGGGCGGCCGACATAATGCCGCAAATCGCGATGGAAGGCGGCCCAAAATTCGGGATCGTGCTTTGCCTGCCGGTAAGCTTCGGCCAATGCCTGCAAAGCAGGAATCAGGGTTTCAGACACATACATCCCGCCGTGCTGGCCGAAAAAACCGTCGGCATCGGGCGCTTGGTAGTTTTGCATAATCGCTCTATGGAAAAACAGTCGGAAAGGCGTTTTCAGGCAGCCTGGTCAGAGTTGGCCGTCCGTGTAGGCGTGTCGGGCCATGCAAGCACAGCATGCCCAACCGGCCACCATCTTCAGGCCGCAGCACAGGCGGCCACAAAAGCCGCCATTTTACCCGCATCTTTGCAACCGGGGGCACTTTCCACACCACCGGACACATCCACCGCCAAAGCGCCGGTCTGGCGCAATGCCTGGGTGACATTGTCCGGATTGAGGCCGCCGGCCAGAATCCACGGCCGCGCCAACGATGCCGGCAGCTGCCGCCAGTCGAAACAGTGACCGGTACCGCCATAAGCACCATCCACCCAGGCATCCAGCAACAGGGCACGGGCATCGGCATAATCGGCGGCGGCCTGTTCGATGTCGGCACGGCTGCGCACCCGCACCGCTTTCCAGTACGGGCGCTGAAACTGGCGGCAGAATTCGGCATCTTCATCGCCGTGAAACTGCAACACATCCACCGGCACCGCCGCCAGCACATCATGGATGTACGCCGCCGTTGCATTGACAAACAAGGCCACCACACTGACCAGCGGCGGCAAAACACGCACAATCGCCTGTGCCTGTACCACATCCACCGCCCGTCGGCTGCCGGGATAGAACACCAGCCCGATGGCATTAACCCCCAGTTTAGCAGCCACCAGTGCGTCTTGCGGACGGGTGATGCCGCAAATTTTGATGCGTGTGTTGCTCATGTATTCCATTCCACAGAAAGGCTGCCTGAAACCGCCATCGTCCAGATAAAGTCGCCCACAGCCAAACCATGCAACCATCCGTCCGAACCGACCACACATGCGTACCGCATGATGTGGCGGTTTGCGGCGGCGCCCTCTGCACTCATCATCAATGCCTATAAATCCGGCCACAGCCACACCGGCAGCGACGGCGTGGGAATGCCGAACCGAGGCGGGTAATCCACGCCTGTCAGGTACAAACCATCGGGCATAAACGTGGGTGGCGCCCGCCGCCGGCTTTTTTCCGCCAGCAAATCGGCAAAGCCGTTTACACTCAGCTTGCCGCTGCCCACATACACCAGTGCACCGACAATATTGCGCACCATATTGTGCACAAAGGCATTGCCATGCAAGTCAATGGCCATTAACTCAGGGCTGCCCGCCAGCGCAATCCGGTACAGGGTTTTGACCGGCGACTTGGCTTGACAGTCGGACGAACGAAAACTGGAAAAATCATGTTCGCCGGCCAAGAGGGCCGCTGCCTGACGCATGGTCGCCAAATCCAGCGGCAGATGCGTCCAGCCCACCCGGCCACGCAACATCGGCGGACGCACCCGGCACGATTGCAGCATATAGCGGTAACGGCGGCCAAATGCATCGAAGCGGGCATGAAAATCCGCCGCCACCGGCAAGGCCGACAGCACGCGGACATGCTTGTCCACCGCGCTGTTGACACCGCGCACCCAAGCTTCCGCCACACGTACCGCCGTAGTATCGAAATGCACCACCTGAGCAGTGGCATGCACGCCGGCATCGGTACGGCCGGCCACCGTGATTTTTACCGGCTCGGCAGCCACCTGGCTGATGGCTGCCTCCAGGGCTGCCTGAATGGTGTACACCCCGCCCGGCTGTTGTTGCCAGCCATGAAAGTGCGCACCGTCATAAGCCAAAATCAAGGCCCAACGCTGGCGGGATGAACGGGATTCTTGCATCATAACCTGCCTGTCGTTTCATCATCGGCGGCACCGGCAAAAATATGGCCAATCAACTTCTGATTTATGCCAGGCGGACCTGCGCAATCTGAACAACAGAAGTTAATTGGCCATACTGCCGGCGTGTGTCACAACCGCCGATCAATGCCCCAGCTGCTGCAACAGCGACTGTGCTTCGGCCAGAATGTCACCATCGGCCTCTGCTACCAATTCCTGCAGGGTTTTGCGCGCTGTTTGGGCGTCGTCGATTTCCAGATACATTTTCGCCAGTTCCAGCTTGGCTTCCAACGGCACACTCAAATTTACCGCCGGGGCAGCTGCCACCGGTTCCGGCTCGGCAATATTAGCCGGTGCAACATCGGCGGTTTCGGCACCGACCGCATCCAACCAATCAGCCTCATCTGCCACCGGTTCCGGTTGTGCCGGGCTGGTCACCGTTTCTGTCTCAAATGCCAGTGCATCATCAGCCAACCAATCGTCGGTTGCCACCGGTGCTGCCGGTACGGCATCCGCCACCGGCTCGGGCTCAGATGCCACATCCAGACTGTCCCAATCAATGTCCACCACCGCCAAATCCTGGCCGGAAGCAGCAAAGGCTTGTCGTTGCAGGGCATCTTCTGCCGGATCGGTGCTCTTGAATGCGGGAGCCATGACATCGGTCTGCTCGACCGGTGCAATGTCCCATGCCTCGGTTGCAGACGAAGTTTCATCCCACAGCAGCAAGTCGGCATCGTCACCGGCCACCTCGACTGCAGCAGTCGTCTCTTCAACCGCAACGGTTTCCACGACCGGCACCGCATTGTCGTTTTCGGCCAACCAGTCAAAATCGTCCTCTGCCGTTTCGGTGGCCGGGGCGACTGCTGCTTCAGGTTCAGGCGCACGCGCCGCTACCGGCTCGGCCTCCTCCTCCATCCAGGCCCACTCGTCTTCATCTGCCACAGCCGCTTCCGGCACCGTAATTGCCGTAGCTGTTGCGGCCACCGCCACACCGGCCGCTGCTGCGGTACCGGCATCCACCGGGTCAACATCAAAGCTCAGCCAATCTTCATCGCTGATGTCATCACGGGCAGGTGTTGTTGCAGTCTCCGGCACCTCCGCAGCCGGCTCGTCAGCTGCCGCCACCGCCTGTGCCCATGCTTCCAGCTCGGCATCTTCATTAACCGTATTGACCGTGGCCGCTTGCGCCTGCGCGGTTTCGGCTTTGGCCGCCGGCTCCGGCTGGGCGGCATCCAATTTATCCAGCCACGCCCATTCATCGTCTGCGGCCGGTGCCGCCGCAGCTGTTGTCGCGGCAGACACTGTTGCCGCTGCCGCAGTACCGGCCGCTACCGCTGCAGCGGGTTTTGCCGCCGCGGGGGTCTGGGCAACCGGCTCGGCAGGCTCAACATACACATCGTCAAACACCACATCATCATCGTCCGCCACATCAGCAGCCACCACTGCAGCCGCTGGTGCGGCTGCCGGTGCCGTCGGCATGGCATCGGCCTCAGCAGCACCCTGCTTGCGGCGCCGGGCCAGCAACAGGCCAAGCAACAGCAGCAAACCCGCACCACCCAACGCATAAGGCAACATACCGCCACTCAACAGGCTCATCCAGCCCTCATCAGCCGGCTGTTCCACCGGCGCCGGCGCCGGAGCCGGCTGAGGTGCCGGCGGTGCCACCGGAGCAGAAACCGGTACGGCCACCGGCGCCGACGCCGGAACACTGGCTGCCATTTCCGGGGTACTGGCCACCACCGGGACTTCAGGCAATGCGGCACTGGCAGGAGCCGGGGTCGGGGCCGATGCCGGTACTGGCGGGGTAACCGCCACTTGCGCCGGCTGGGACGGTGCCGGTGTTGTGGTGGCGCTGTCGGTCACCGGAGCAGACGGTGTGCGTACCGGCGCCGCAGTTTGAGCCCGCGATACCGGCGGTGTGCTGCGCGCCAGCTGACGCATTTCGCTGGCTGTCGGAATGCGCAAGGTAGTGCCCTTGTACATCAAATCCGGATTGCCATTGCGGAACGACTTGGGGTTAGCCCGGACCAGAGCACGCATGGTTTGCGCCAAGGTCAGACCCTGCGGCTGCACTTTGCGTGCCACATCCACCAAATTTTCCTGTGGCTGAACGGTATAACGCTGGCCGGCAAACACCGGTGCCGCCGCATTGGCACGATGGGTGCGCTCTGCCTGATTGCGGCGTGCCGGAGGCACACTGCCATCTTCCACCGAAGCCCTCACTGCTTCGCGTGCCGACTGGCGGCGGCTGGTATTGTCTGCCGGTACGGCAGCGCTGCTGCGGTATTGCGGTGGATCAATCAAGGCTGTGTATTGGCGGCCTTGGGCACCCACGGTCACACCAAAGCTGAGCAAAGGTTCATTCACCACCTGGTTTGAACGCAAACGGATCACCGCCTGATCGCCCTGACGCACCACAGTGGCACGCAACGGCGCACCACTGACGGTCGGTTGACCATTATTCAGCAGAATTTTGGCTTCTTCACCGGTCACGGTAATGCTGCCGGCAAACGGCTCACCCAAACTGGATTGCACCTGCAGGCTGCCCAAGGCGGCCCATGCCTGTACCGATACCGTCACGGCCAGCGAAGCCGCAATAACCTTAATTTGGTTTTGTTTTTTCAAACCTGTCTCCCACGCGATGACTGCTGCGGATGTTCCGTCCTCCAAAGCCGGCCAACGAAAAATCCTGTTAATTGTTCATAAACATTGCCATCATAGCGTTTTCCCCGCACAGCTGCCAAGCCGAATGGTTAATTTGTATTGTTTTTTTGCAAACAAAGCATCATATTGTTTGCAAATGGTGACATGTCGGCAACATGGCGACCATTTTTGTCACCCCGGGGCCTTTGCAAACCCCATCTGCAGCGCATTTTTGCGTTGTGCGCTGCTGGCTCTCTGGGCTATCTATTTGATATGTCTTCGCTCACCGTGCTGGCACGCCTTGAACGGCATCCGCATCCGGAGGTTTTGCACAGATCTCGCCCCATCATTCCGGCATGAAACTCGCCAGCATCGCAAAGTGCTGCTATGATAGCGTTTGTTTTGATTTTTCTGCCGCCACTTTAAAAGCCGCGCCCCCATCTTTTCGAAAGACTTCATGAAAGCTGTTTTCGAACTTCTGGTTGTCATTCTATTTTTCATCACCTATGTGCTGAGCAAAAACATTGTCTTGGCCACTGCCGTGGCCGTGGCAGCCGGAATCGTGCAAGCGGCCATACTGTGGTTCAAGCACAAGAAGCTGCAAACCATGCAGTGGCTCAGCCTGGTGTTGGTGGTGGTCTTCGGCGGCGCCACCATCGCGTTTAAGGATGCCCACTTCATCATGTGGAAACCCAGCATCCTGTTCTGGCTGATGGCCGCTGCACTTTTGGGCGCCCAGTTGATGGGTAAAAACCCGCTGCGCTCAACCTTGGGCAAGGAACTGGTTCTGCCCGACAACGTGTGGCCGAAGCTCACTTTGGCGTGGGCAGGATTTCTACTGCTGCTGGGCATCATCAATCTGTGGGTTGCCTACCGTTTCACCGAAGCGCAATGGGTCAATTACAAGCTGTTTGGCAGCACCGGCCTGATGGTGGTGTTTGTCGTTGGCCAGATGCTGTATCTGAGCCGTTTTTTACCGAAAGAAGAAAACTGATGCTGTTCATGCTCCTGGCCACCGATGCCGAAGACACCCTGGAAGCCCGCTTGGCCGCCCGCCCCGACCATCTGGCACGCTTGCAGCAATTGCAAAGCGAAGGACGCCTGGTACTGGCAGGCCCCAATCCGCTGCCCGACAACGAAACCGCCTTTTCAGGCAGCCTGATTGTAGCCGACTTCGACTCGCTGGATGCTGCCGAAGCCTGGGCCGAGCAGGATCCGTATGTGGCCGCCGGCGTGTATGCCGAAGTATTGATCCGTCCGTTTAAAAAAGTACTGCCTGCATGAGCGATCTGGCGGCCGAAATCAAACAGCGCCTGCAGGATCTGGCACCGCTACACCTGGAACTGGAGGACGAAAGCCATTTGCACGCCGGCCATGCTGGCAACCGTGGCGGTGCCCATTTCCAATTATTGATTGTCAGCAATGTTTTTGCACATCAATCGCGCGTGGCACGCCAACGTATGGTACAAGAATGCCTGCGCGATCTGTTCACCGGCCGCATCCATGCCTTGGGTATCAAGGCACTCAGCGCCGATGAGTTTTTTGGCTGAATTAAGGCGGTCTGTTGCTGCGGGCCCGTTGTGATTGTTGTCCTTTGATTGAAAGAAAGCGAACCCTTATGAAAAAGCAACTTCTTGCAGCCCTCGTGATGGCTGGTTTGAGCAGCGCCGCTTTGGCGCAAACCGTTGCCACCGTCAACGGCACCAAAATCGACAGCAAGGAAGTCGATGCTCAGGTACAGATGATGGTGAGCGAAAGCCAAGGCCAGTTGCAGGATTCGCCGCAACTGCGCGACACCATCACCAAACGGCTGATCACCCGCACCCTGATGATTCAGGAAGCCCGCCGTCTGAAAATTGACCAAGATCCCCAGTTCAAGGCTGCTCTGGATCAGGCCTTGGCCGAGGCCAAACGTGCCGGCGACGATAAAAAACCCAGCTTCAAGCAGGATTGGGCCACCTTCCAAGAAAACCTGCTCACCCACGCCTTTTTGAGCGCCGTGGTTGGCAGCAACCCGGTGACCAAGGAAGAGACTCAGGCCGCCTACAAAGACCTGAGTAACTACTACAAAGGCAGCGATGAAATCCAGCTGGGTGAAATCGTGACCCGCACCCAAGCCGATGCCGAACGCGCCATCAATGACTTGAAAGCCCGCAAGAGCTTCAAGAGCGTAGCCAGCCAATACACGATTGACCCGGCAGGCAAGGCTGCCGGCGGCATTCCAAAGGGCTATGTGGCACTGAAAGACTTGGAACAGTCTGCCCCGCCGCTGTATGCTGCCGTACGCGACCTGAAAAAAGGCCAGTACACCACCACTCCGCTGCAAGGCAACGGCATTTTTGCGGTGTTCTACATCAACGACCGCCGTGCCGTACGGGTGCCTTCGTTTGAACAAATGGAGGCCCAACTGGTGCAACGCCTGCAAGAGGCACGGGTAGAAGCCGCCATTGATCAGCTGTACAAGAAAGCAACCATTAAATAAGTCATTTTGCTCTGCCGGTCCCAACCGGCAGGGTGCGTGACCGTTGTGCCATCCCGCCGACCGGCCTTGCCGGTACCGGCGGCATTTTTCGGCAGCAGCGCATCCGCACATTTTTGAGGAACACGCCATGAAAAAACGCTTCACCCCTTGGCTGGCTGGCGTCAGCCTGATCGCCGCTTCGCTGGCACTGGCCGAAGCACCCAATATCAGCCAGGCACGTATTGATGCCATGCTGCAACAAATCCAGTTGCAAATGGGTGCTCCATCCGCCGAAATACCCGAAGCCGAACGCGAACAGTTGCGCCAAAACGTCACCCGCGAGCTGCAAACCGTTGACATCCTGCAAGCCGAAGCACTGAAAGCCGGTTTAGACAAACAGCCCGAAGTGCAAGCCGGATTGGCCAATGCCCAGGCCCAGTTTTATGCGGCTGCCTATGTCAACCATTTGCGCCAAAACATCACCGTTAGCGATGCCGAGATCCGCCAAACCTATGATGTACTGGCCCGTGAAATCAAATTCCTGCCCATCGAATTTGCTGACCGCGCTGCGGCAGAAGCCGGTTTGGCACGCCTGAAAAAAGGTTTGGCATTTGAGGCGCTGCAAAAGGAAATCAACCCGCAGGCCAATGCCGATGTGTGGATTACGCCGCAACAGCTGCCGCCACAGGTGGCCGAAATTGCCAATCTGATGCGCAGTGGCCAAATTACCGGCGACGTGGTGGAAATCGAAGGCCGCGCCTATTTGTTTAAAATGGCCGGCGCCCGCACCAATCCGAATGCACCACCGTTTGATACCGTCAAAGACCAATTGCGCGAACAGGCCAAACAGCAAAAAGTCGAACAGACCATTACAGACTTGCTTCAAGCCAACGGAATTGCCCCTCTCCAACAGCCTCAACCCCAAGCGCAATAAGCTGCTTGGTGCCCAAGCCGCCCTGCCCCTCATGGCAGGGTGTTGCTTTTTGTGATACCGCAATATCCGTCAAACCAACGGTGTCCTTGGTCATACGAAATACGGGACATGCCGTTCAAGCGTAGACTACACCGCGAGTGCATTCATATCAGATAGATGGGCAAACGAGCGAGCAGCGCACAACACAGAAGTGCGCCGAGATGGGGATTTCCAAGGTCTCAACAAAACAGCGCGTATCGATACATCAAACCAATGAGAAAACAAACAGCCCGCACGCAATCGCAGAATGCCCCACTTCCCGCACGCCGCCGCACCCGCCCGCAGGCGGACGACAGCACCCTGTCGCATTACTGTCATTTTTAACCAATTGATTTAAAATTAAATCAATCATAAACAATGAAACATACTTTCCATTTATAGCGTTTTATGGCACATTAGCGTCCAGCTGTAATTTTATGTTAAGAAAAGTACAGTTCCAGTGATGTTGCGTTTTACTTTTCACACATTTTCACATACGCTTTAAGAGAGGCCTCCATGGAAGCTTTGATCGACACGCTCAATGGTTGGATTTGGAGCCCGGCACTGATTTATCTGTGCTTGGGTGCCGGTCTGTTTTATTCCATCATCACCCGTTTCATGCAAGTGCGGCATTTCAAAGAAATGATCCGCCTTTTGTTTGCTCGCAATGACTCACCCGAAGGCATCAGCTCCTTTCAGGCACTGGCCGTGGCGCTGTCCGGCCGTGTGGGCATGGGCAATATCGCCGGCGTGGCCGCTGCCATCGGTTTCGGCGGCCCCGGTGCCGTATTCTGGATGTGGGTAACCGCCTTTTTGGGCGCCAGCACTGCTTACATCGAATCCACGCTGGCGCAAATCTACAAAGAAAAAGACCGTGGCCAATATCGTGGCGGCCCGGCCTATTACTTTGAGAAATTCTTCGGTGGCGCTTTTGGCAAATTCTACGGCATTGTGGTGGCGATTTCCTTCATCGTCTCCTGCGGCCTGTTCCTACCCGGCGTACAAGCCAACGGCGTGGTCAATGCCGTGGCCGGCATTACCGGTGAAGGCGCCATGGTATCCACCTTTGTCGGTGATGTTGGCATGAACAAGCTGATTGCCACCTTGGTGATTGTGGTGATTCTGGGTCTGATCATTTTCGGCGGCATCAAACGCATTGCCCGTGTGGCGGAGTTTGTGGTGCCGTTTATGGCCTTGGGCTACATCCTGATGGCGGTATTGATTGTGTTGATCAACATCGACCAACTGCCCGGTGTAATCAGCATGATTGTCGGTGATGCCTTTACCGCTCAGGCCGGTTTGGGTGCTGCCATCGGCTGGGGCGTGAAACGCGGCGTTTACTCCAACGAAGCCGGCCAGGGTACCGGTCCGCACCATGCCGCCGCCGCCGAGGTACAACATCCGGCCCAGCAAGGTATTGTGCAAGCCTTCTCCGTGTATGTGGACACCCTGTTTGTGTGCTCTGCCACCGCCTTCATGATCCTGATGACCGGTATGTACAACATCCAGGGCACACTGGAAGCCGGCCAGTTCCTGGTACAAAACGTGGCTGCCGACACCAACATCAACAGCCCGGCATTTACCCAAATGGCGGTATCCAGCGTCTTCGGCAGCTTTGGCAATGTATTTGTCGCCATTGCGGTGTTCTTCTTCTCATTCACCACCATCATGGCCTACTACTACATTGCCGAAACCAATGTGGCCTACCTGACCCGTTCCTTCAAAACCACCGGCGCCCTGTTCCTGATCAAACTGGTGATCATGTTTGCCGTGGCCTATGGCGCCATCAACAGCTCCGGCTACATCTGGAACATGGGTGACGTGGGTGTGGGCTTGACCGCATGGCTGAACATTGTCGGCATCCTGATCATTTTCTTCATGGCCAAACCGGCCGTGAAGGCACTGAACGACTACGAAACACAGCAAAAAGCCGGTGCGACCCAATACACCTTTGACCCGGTGAAACTGGGCATCAAAAATGCCCACTTCTGGGAAGAGCGCAACCGCAGCAAATAATCCAGCTGCCCATCCCGTAAAAAACCGCTGCTCAGGCAGCGGTTTTTTACGGCGGTTGCTGCACAAACAGAGACCTGTGCACAACACCCGGATACGGATGCCGTTTGAGACAACGCAGGGCAGCGAATGCAGACAAGGTAAATGGATCAGCCGACACGCGATCACCACCCGCAACAACAGCGGCGGACCATGCGGCCAATACGCTGCAAATGGGGATTGAACAAAGACCTGAGGCTGCCTGAAAACTTGGGGCAAGACCTTGGCACCGCTCAGACAGCAAGTGAGCAGCTCCGCAAAGGCATCACCGACCATCAAGCAAAGCATTATGATAAAGGCTCAAGGTTTCAGGGCGACAAACGCTCCTTAATCCATGCACCATCCTGCAAACGGTACTGGATGCGGTCGTGCAGGCGGCTGGGGCGACCCTGCCAGAACTCCACCCGCTGCGGCACCACCACATAACCACCCCAATGCGGCGGCCGAGGCACCTGCAAAGGATGTTTGGCCCCGATCAGGGCCGCACGCGCCACCAGTTCGCTTTTGCTGCCAATTACCTCGCTCTGATGACTGGCCCAGGCACCGATGCGGCTGCTGTAGGGCCGGCTGACAAAATACGCATCGGAAGCGGCTTCTTCCAACAATTGAACCGTTCCCTCCACCCGTACCTGGCGCTCCAGCTCCGGCCAGAAAAACGTCAATGCCGCCCGCGGATGGGCCGACAGCGCCCGCCCCTTGCGGCTGCGGTAATTGCTGAAAAATACAAATCCTTCCTGATTGACCTCCTTGAGCAGCACAATGCGTGCATTCGGCCACCCGTCTTCATCCACCGTGGCCAGATTCATGGCCGTCGGTTCGTTGACCTCGGCCTGCATCGCTGCCTGCAGCCATTGTTCAAACTGTACCAGCGGGTGTGCCGCACATTCTTCCGCCGACAGACTTTGCTGGCTGTAATCTTGGCGGATATTGTGTAAGTCTATATTTTTCATTTTGAATTTATTCCGTTCATTCAACTGGTTTGCGATGGAAGCGGTGTTTTCCAATCCGGTTTCGGGTATAATGACCGGTTTGGTCAATGGCATGAACGCCATTGTTTTGTCCCCGCTTCCCCACCCCGATTATGCAACTGACCGCCATCGGCCTCAACCACCAGACCGCACCACTCAACATCCGCGAACGTTTGGCTTTTGCCGCCGCTGTTCTGCCGGAAGCCGTGGCGTCCCTGGCCGGCAGCCGGGCCGCCAGCGAGGCGGTGATTTTGTCCACCTGCAACCGGACCGAACTGTACTGCATCGGCCAGCCGGCGGCGGTGATCGACTGGCTGGCGCAATACCACCAGCTGGAGCGCAGCGAGATTGCCCCCTATCTCTACACCCTGGGCCCGGGCGCCGCCGTGCGGCATGCATTCCGGGTGGCCTGCGGGCTGGATTCGATGGTACTGGGCGAACCGCAGATTTTAGGCCAGCTCAAAGAAGCGGTGCGGGTGGCGCAGCAGCAGCATGCGGTGCACGGTGAATTGAACGCACTGTTTCAGAAAACGTTTGCCGTGGCCAAAGAGGTGCGCAGCAACACTGCGGTGGGCGAAAATTCGGTATCGATGGCCGCCGCCTCGGTCAAAATGGTGGAACAGATTTTTCCGGCAGTGGCCGATCTGAACGTGCTGTTTGTCGGGGCCGGTGAAATGATCGAGTTGGTGGCCACCTACTTTGCCGCCAAGCAGCCGCAACGGCTCACCGTACTGAACCGCACCCTGGCGCGTGCCGAACAGCTGTGCCGAAAACTGGATGCCGGTGCCGATGCCCGCTTGCTCACCGATTTGCCGGAAGTACTGCACCATTACGACGTGGTGGTGTCCTCCACCGCCAGCCCGCTGCCGATCATCGGCAAGGGTCTGGTCGAACGCGCCCTCAAGCAGCGGCGCGGCATGCCGGTGTTCCTGCTGGATCTGGCGGTACCACGCGACATTGAGGCCGAAGTGGGCGAATTGGCCGATGCCTATCTGTACACGGTGGACGACATGCTGCACATCGTGCAAAGCGGCAAAGACGCGCGCGCGCGCGCGGCAGCCGATGCCGAGCAGCTGGTGGCACACAAGGCCGACGAATTTTTGCATTGGCGCGAGGCGCGCCAGGCCGTGCCGCTGATTCGCGCCTTG